>JAPPED010000008.1 GCA_028824295.1 Rhodospirillales bacterium
GGCCGGCCGTGCACGTGGGATTGCCGGGCGAGGAAGGGCTCTCGTTGCTCAAGGAGGCACTCGACCGGATCGCCGAGGATGCGGACCGACACGACGGGAACTCGGACGTGCTGCTCCTGGGCCGCTACCGGCATACCAAGCCGACAAACCTGGGGAGCCTGGCACGGCATTATCCGGGGCTGAGCTTCTCGTACATGACCATCCACCGCTCCAAGGGACTGGAAGCCGACTACGCCGTGGTGCTCGACCTGTGCTCAGGCAAGTACGGATTTCCCGCGGAGATCGCGGACGACCCGTTGCTCGACCTGGTGATGGCCGCGCCTGAGGGGCAATCGAACGCCGAAGAACGACGCCTGCTCTATGTGGCGCTGACCCGGGCGCGCCGCCAGGTCTTCTTGCTCGCCGAAGGCGGGCCCCCGTCGGTGTTCGTCAAGGAACTCATCAGCGGCTCGCACGATGTCAGCGTGTTCGGCCGGCTCCCGGAGGGCGACGTGGCTTGTCCACGGTGCAGGGAGGGACGCCTGGAGCGCCGGGAGAACTCGCGCGACGGCAGCATCTTCTACGGCTGCGTGAACTGGCCCTACTGTGAGTACATTGAACGGCCGTGTCCCCACTGCGGAACTGGCCTTCCGGTCAGGACCGGCAGAGCATTTCGCTGCCGTGACTGCGGCGGGTCGATCGAAGGCTGCCCTGCTTGCGGCGGATGGTTGCGGACCAGGATGGGCAAGTACGGCCGATTCCTGGGGTGCTCGAACTGGCCGGAGTGCAAATACACGCGCAATCTGCAGCCGGGTCAACCGGCGGGCAGAAGGGGCCCAGGTCGCACCAGACCTGCACGTTCCAAACGACGCTGAACGGGACCTGTCCGTCCGCCGCCAACTGTAGCCCGCGGGCCTTTGGCACTTCCCGAGATCAGCGGTGACAACCGGTCCAACGCGACGCCGATCCAATTGCGACCCGAAGGACTTCGCAGTCAGATGGAACGATCTGCGGCACTGGGGCGGTCCACGCCATCCTCAAAAGACCTCGCCGTCGATGGTCAGAACATATCTTCCAACTGTTTGCCAATTGTTTGCCAGCCGGGAAATCGAGGCTTACTCGGCCGCCCGCATCAGGTAATTAAACCCATTGATTGCATATGTTTAAGGGTGGAGGGCGCACAGGGACTCGAACCCTGGACCCGCTGATTAAGAGTCAGCTCATGCTTGCCAGCCCCATCTGCGCTGGAAATATATGATATACTATGAAACAGTATCTTACTGTAACACATTCCACGCCCATTTGCTCTGATTCGCTTGCAAAATCGATGCAATCTGTTACCTATTTGTTACCTGAAATGATATCGCGAGAGGACGGGACTGTTGCCGAAACTGACGAAACGTAGGGTGGACACGATTGCCGTAGCAGCACGTCCACGAGAGGTCTGGGACGACGAACTCAAGGGCTTCGGGGTGCGCGTCCACCCATCGGGCCGAAAAGTCTTCATTGTGATGACGCGCGTTGATGGTCGGTTGATCAGAGTGACGATCGGGCAGCACGGGGTGGTCACTGTCGCCGGGGCGCGCGCTCAAGCGATGCAAATTATCGCCCAGGCCAGAGCCGGAAAAGACCCCACACTGCGGAAGAAGCAGTCTCCCGAAAGCGGGACAATGAAAGAACTGTGTCGCCGCTTCCTCGACGACTACGTTTCTGTGCATTGCAAGCCAACAACCAAGAAAGACTACAGGCATTCGGTAGAGAGCTTCATTGCTCCGAAACTCGGGAAACGTCGGGTAGTTGATGTCTGGCGAGCGGACGTTGTGGCTCTACATCAGGATATGCAGGCCACGCCCTACCAAGCCAATCGCACCCTCGCCGTCTTGTCGAAGATGTTCAACTTGGCGGAGCTTTGGGGGATGCGACCAGACGGTTCGAACCCATGTCGTCACGTGAAGCGATACAAGGAGCGAAAGCGGGAGCGCTTCCTTTCCGACACCGAGTACGCTCGACTGGGTTCAGCTCTCAGGGATGCCGAGGTTTCCGAAACGCCGTCCTCTGTCGCGGCGATCCGCCTTCTCATGCTGACGGGTTGCCGTCTATCCGAGATCCTGACGTTGCGCTGGGACTGCGTAGACTTGGAGGCTGGCCGACTGAACCTGCCCGATAGCAAGAGCGGGGCTAGGATCGTGCCTCTCGGGGAGGCCGCCATTGAAGTACTCCGCGGGGTTCAACGTGTCGAAGACAATCCTTGGGTTATCGTCGGACGTCGGCGCGGTCGCCATCTCACCGACCTGCAGACTCCTTGGAGGCGGATACGTGCACGTGCGGGCCTTGACGATTTCCGTCTCCACGACTTGCGCCACAGCTTTGCCAGTGGCGGTTTGTTAGTTGGCGAGGGCCTGCCGATGATCGGCAAGTTGCTCGGCCACACTCAAGTACAAACAACGGCTCGGTACGCTCATCTTGCTGCCGATCCGGTAAAGGCTGCAGCAGATCGAATATCCGAACGGATTGCCCAAGTCACCCGATAGCTTTGACGTCAGGTGGGCGAATACGGGACAGATTCTGTTTACGATCATTGCCGATACACCCGCAGTTGCAAGCGGGACACATTGCCCCCAATTGTCAAACGCATTGTTGTTTTGTCTGCCCAAACATCGTCTCCCTATTACGCACGAAGGATTACGTTCGCCTGGTCGTCGCTGCGAGCGCAGCCGTGTCCGTCCGCTACGATGCGGGACGTGAGCGTGGGCTTCGGCTCTTTAGCCTAATTCCACAATGAACGACCTCCCAGGAATTCAACGCCACCGGACGGCAATGCGTCGCTCTGATTTGTCGCGGCCGGTGAAACTGGCGATGGCAGATGGGGTACTCGAAACCTCTCGCTCCTTCTTCGACTACGGTTGCGGCCATGGTAGTGACGTCGAGACCCTGAATTTGTTGGGATTTGAATGCGCGGGCTGGGATCCCGTGCACCGCCCTAGCACACCGATGCGTTCGTCAGCGATTGTGAACCTGGGGTACGTGATCAATGTCATTGAAGATCCTCGGGAACGCGAAGAGACAGTGCGGAGGGCATTTGGCCTTGCCGAGGAGACGTTGGTCGTCAGCGCCCGCCTTCACGATGAGGCGCGGAGAGTGCGGCAGTCGACGGGCTACGCGGACGGATTTCTGACGGGACAGGGAACCTTCCAGAAGTTCTACGACCAGAACGAACTCAAGACATGGATCGACACAACACTTGGAGTCTTGTCGGTTCCTGCGGGGCCCGGAGTCTTTTATGTATTCCGCGACGATACTGCTCGAACGAGCTTCTTGGCACACCGCCACCGACGTCGGGTGGTGGCGCCGAGAATCAGGCGTTCCGAAGCGCTTCTCGCTGAGCATCGAGAAAAGCTAGAGCCCCTAATGGAATTCTTCGCCGAGCGGGGGCGGCTTCCTGCCGTGGGGGAACTGAAGGGCGGAGAGCAGGGCATTGTGGACGTCTTCGGAAGCCTGAAGCGGGCTTGGCGGACGGTCGTGCGCGCGACGGGTGATGAAGAGTGGCTGGCGATCGAACAGCAACGCTCGACGGAGCTGCTCATCTTCCTGGGACTCTCTCGCTTTGAGGGGCGCCCCAAATTTTCGGGCCTGCCGGCAGCACTGCGGCACGATGTGCGAAGCTTCTTCGGCACCTATAGGGAGGCCTGCGCCGACGCCGACGACCTCCTGTTTTCCATCGGGCGCGACGAGGTTCGGAAAGGCGCTCTGGACGCCTCACTTATCGGCAAGCGACTGCCGTCAGCACTCTACATGCACGAGAGTGCTCTCGCAGCGCTGTCGCCTCAACTCCAACTTCTGGAAGGGTGCGCACGAGCGTTGATTGGTCGGGTGGAGGGAGCCAATTTGGTCAAGCTCCATCGTGACGAGCCCAAGGTGTCCTATCTGAGCTATCCGGACTTCGAGACGGACCCGCATCCGGCACTCGCCCACTCGCTTTCGGTCCACCTGCAGACGTTTCGCGTTCGGGAGAGGGAGTTCGACCCTCATCGAAATCCGCCGATCCTGCATCGCAAAGAGGCGTTTCTCGAAGCTGGACATCCCTTCTATGCGAAATTCGCCCGCCTTACTCGCATCGAAGAGGAGAAAGGACTCTACGATGACACAACGATGATCGGGCGGAGAGATGCTTGGAACACGCTATTGGCGAGAAATGGGCTCTACTTGAGGGGGCATCGCCTTCTGGCCCTCAAGACGGTAGTTCGGGATAGCGCTTGACCGCCGTTAACAGTTGAGGGCTCGACAAGCGGTGCCTCATGCTCACGCTATTGGAGTCGGTTAGGGTGACCGCTAGTTTGTTCGGACTTTCACGGCACACTATTGTGGCGCTCATAGTTTGCATGTTTGGCGAAGTGCTTTCTTGCGCCAAGGGCGCAGTAGCGTGCGCGTGGAACTCAAGGCTGACAGGATATGTCGGATGTCAATTCGCAAGCTTCAGCGGTCCTTCAGCTTGGAGAACTACGCAATTTGTTGGAAAGTAGCCGGCTGCATTTTGGCGCCCTTCAGGAAGGTCATGTGAAGGTCAAATACCGCGCCTTGGATCCGATTTGGAGAAACAACACTGCTGACTCGGGTGGCATGATTCCGCTGCGAGAGCATGTAAAACGCATGTGCACTGTTGCCAACTATCTGTCGCATCTTGGCACGGCAAATGAGTTACAGACAATTGCAGAGAGTTTGCACTTGGCCGCGTCATTAGATGATCTCTTCGCCGATACAGATTTGGATGGTAGCAGCCTCTATTGTAGGCCTGCGGCAGACTTCGAGGAAGCCAACAGCGAAGTCGCGGCTAAGTATATTGCAAGCGTCATTGTTTTCAACTTTGTATGGATCGCCTATGAGGCAGCTGTCGAAGTAGCAAGCACGCGCGCTGAAAATAAGAAACGCTTAGGTAAGGGAGCCCGTGGTCGTGACATACTCTTGCGTATAATGGGTGACAAGTGTTTTCCATATCTCCGTGAATCTGTTATCGAAGCGATCAATCTGAGCGCAAGTAGCGCGATAGAGCACAATAATGATGAGATGCTACGCCTCTTTTCGGTTAGGGCTACCGCGGCAATAGCAGCCGAACATCTTCGTTGTTTTCGCAATGCGGTGACCCATGGTACTGTCAAGCCAGATCCGGAAGATTGGGGAGACGAATCGCGATACTGCGCCGATGAAGATCCAGCCCTTCGCCAATTCCATGTCAACATTCGCATCACATTGATCTTAATTCAGTTGATAATTCGAAATCAGTTAGACCCAAATGACGAAATTGCAGTATGGCAGTTCAGCCCGGAGCTATATGAGTTTCACTTACACGACGAGCCCGACGCACTGCTGTTGACGCAGCTGCATTGCGAATTACCGGAACAAGACATGCAGGAGTTACCTTTAGGGTCCTCGAATTCAGTTAGTGATTAGGGGAAGAACAACGTGGCGAGCCAGATGCGATCTGGCTGGAGGCTCTTGATGTTTGCCAGTCCTGGCAGGCCCAAAAACCGGCACCCCAACTGGCTAGATTCGCTAGAGTTTTAGGCAATGTGGCTACGTCGTATGCGGCAAGCATACGGGAGTCAAAGTGCAAATTCCGGGTTGTTTACAGGCTCATAATTCCGTTTGAATTGCTCTGCCGCGTCCGGCGGTTTCAATGATCATCTTGCAAGATCGTAGTGTATGCTCTGCGCGGGCTTCCGGCGCCACAAGCAGCCGTTCCGAGATTGTTTCTATGTCTGAATCGCATAACCAAGGCGTTGCTTGGCTTCAGAACCTAGCCAAGCGACTCCAAGACGAGTTGGACGCTGGAGCTGCTCCCCAACCTGAAACGCTCACAGTACGTCAATTCCTCGCAAATTTTGGCTACGCGCGGCGCCGAGGCAGAGTTGTGGGTGAGATCCGAGAAAATCTGGCATTCTATGGGCTCCAAGCCTCGCCTGATTTCGAGTTGCAGTACATCGACAGCCCAATCACGGTTGAACTTAAAGTCGATATCACGGAAACGGAGGACAACAGGTTAGAGAATGATCCCACGGTGCGGGTAGGTATTCTCGATGCGGCGCATAATTCGCCCGTCCGCGTCGCACCTGATGATCTGCTCGTCAAAGCGACAACACTAATGCAAATGGAAGACTATTCACAGCTTCCGGTGATGACGACTGACCGGACTGTGAAGGGGATCGTGAGCTGGCAATCTATTGGTGAAGCTTACGCTCGAGGGAGTTTTCCCAAGACGGTTAAGGAGTGCATGGAAGAAGCGTACGAAGTTGATGAGAACATGCCTCTGGCCTCCGCCGCCAACGTAATATGTGACCAAGGGTACGTCCTTGTTCGAGGCGGAACCGACGATAGGATTACAGGGATCGTAACCGCCGTGGATTTAGCCCATCAGTTCAAACAGGGCGCACACCCATTCTTGCTAATTGGCGAGATTGAACATCATTTGCGTAATTTGGTTCGACGCAAATTTACTGTTGAGGAATTGGATGGTGCGTCGGACGGCAGCAAGGAAGTTCGTGGACCTGATGATCTAACTTTCGGCGGTTATTGTCGTCTTCTCGAAAAACCGGAAGCGTGGGCGAAGTTGGAGCTGAACGTCGACCGCAAGGCGTTTATTGATCTTCTGCAGTCTGTTCGCAGCGTTAGGAACGATATAATGCACTTTACTCCTGATGATCACGATCCTTCAGACATCATGCGCCTGGAGCGAATGGCACAATTCTTGCGTAAATTGGGCTAGCAGTCTGAAACTACAAGCTCAACTGGCGTATGTTCATTTGACCTCATGTGTCGAACTCGGCGGTGCGCTCGGTAGTAACTCGTTGACCTTTCTTTGAAAGACTCTCAGGAACACATCCAACGTCCTAGGCTGGTCGCCATCAAACCAGTCTTGGAGGACCTCGTAGCCTCCGTACGCGTATCGGTTGAATTCTCGCACTCCTTCTTCGCTAAGAAAATTCTGGGCGTCCCTGCTGATCAACTTGGCGATCACCGAATGCACCTCTTTCTTGTCCTGCATGGTAATCCCAAGCTTCCGAAGCTCACTTATCAGAAAAAGCGCAACGAGCAGCCGGCCCCTAGCCTTGTAGCGCTCCGGGAAATACGACACTAGCTCTTCTGTCTCGTCCTGTCGCAAATCCTCCTTCCTGCCTTCACAGAGTCCGGCGATAAAGCAAAAATAGAATGCGTCAAAACCAATCGAGAACGATTTTTCATCGCGAAGAGGCTTGAACCACCAGTTCCAAGCGCGCTCTCCGACTCTGAACGGTAGCACTAATCTGGCTCCTCTGAAGAGATTTGGAACGCATGGAAGAAATCCTCACCACCTACCAGCATCCCGTCCGCTGTTTCAGCACATAGCTCTGTCTTCCGTGCCATTTCGATCAGCCCGGTAGGACCCTTACGAAAGAGCGTCACGAACTGGATCTTTTCTGGACTGGCTTGCTGCAATGGGGCTACGAACTGATCACGTTCCGAAGATATCGTGAACGCAATAAACTGCCCCGTCAGCTTCGGGATCAGTTCACCGATTTTCGGCCGGATTGCTAAGTCGATTGAGCCTGCGGGACTGTCCACAACGAATGGGAGGGCGTGCTCCGACCTGTTGAATAGCGTTGCTAGAAATGCCCATGCCACCGAGAGCGTCTCCCCAACGCTACCGCCCTCTTGCCCGGCCAACATTAGGCATTTTTCGATACGCTCGATCTCAATAGTATTGTCCGGCATCAGTTCTGTGATGCGCGCATTCGCCTCGTCACATATTTCGCGCGTAATTGCATCGCGGGCCCTTCGGTACGCATCTTCGAGAATGGAGACTAGGACGTCGCGTTTGTCACGCTGGTCAATCGTGTCCGTAATTTCGGCAACCTTCCGTTCTTGAACTTCTATTCGCTCCCTAATGACGGCGATCCCGCACGTCTCAGCGTCCGCCCTCGCCGTATCGGGACTCTCGTATCGTTGAAGACGGGCCTCAATCGCCTTGAGGCGTTCCTCTAGTTTCGAAACTTCCTCTTGAACGCGGGCAACAGTCGGGTCGGCCTCATTGGCGCGGAGTCGTAGATTCTCCACGTCATTTCGCGCGGCTGTCGCACAGCGGACGCTTTCAGCCAAAGCGTCCATCTTCCTGCCAAGTTCCTGCGCCGCCGCATCCAGAGACTCTCCCACTGCGTCTTGTATCGCGCTCTTCGTTGCATTCAGAAGCGCGACGTCGTCGGATGCCAGATACTGCGTTGATCGCCTTCGGATTATGTCACGCATTTCGTCGTCAATCGGTCGCCCACAGACGCACTCCTCTTCGTCTGCCAGCTCCTCAAAGAACTCTCGTGCCGCGCTTTCGGGAAGCTTCACTCGATCAAGTCCCGACTTCAGATCCCAAAGATCTCGGGCGAAAACGTGGGACAGTGCGTGGGGGTCACGCATGGTTTCAAGCGCCTCGCGGGCGGCTTCAAGAGAAGCGGATGACAGCGTCCTGGCTTTTTCTTCCCTTTCGCGCAAATCCGAAGCGAGTTGGGAGTGTTCATCGATCCTCAGCTGATAGGCGTTCCTCCGATCGGTCAGTTCTGCCTCAATCTTGCGTTTTTCGCCAAGGCAGTACTCTCGTTCCTTAATCAACTTTGCTAACCGCTTTTCGAGGAGCGCAAGCCTGTTTCTGCGGCGGGAGAGACCGCGATCATCCTTCGCCCCTGCGTCCTTCGCCCGTTGTTCCCAGTGAGATTTGACCTTGTCTCGGAGCATCAGGAACGAATTGATCTGAAATAGGTTCTCGACGACTGTTTCCGCATCGGTGAGTTCGCGATTCAGGAGGCTTTGTGCGAGTTCACCGTCAAATATGAAGAAATTGACGAAGTCCTCGTTCATGAAGCGTCGGAAGTCTGGCGGCGGTTTGAAATCATGACGCAATCCTCCGCCGGTATTGGTGCTCCAGGACACTTGGGCGTTCTCAAAGTCGAATTCGATCCGGATCGTGGCTCTGCGATCGTTCAGTAGGAGGCGTACTTCAAAAGTTCCGACACTTGTGGTGCTGTCCTTTTTCCGAAATTCTCCAATGCTATTTGTACCCGACTCAATGGTGCGCCGCGAACCGGAGAGGGCCGCGCGCAAGAGATTCAATGTCGTCGTCTTGCCCGTTCCGTTCGGCATCTGAATGAGCGTGACGGGATTGATTTCGTTCGTGTCGGCCGAGAAATCAATGTCGTGATCTGGACATCGGAGGCCCTCCGCCTTCCAGCCCAGTATGCGCATAGTGGCGGGCATCAGCGGTTGCTCGCGGTGCGACGGTAATTTGGTAGTTCGGTCCCGTTGAAGAGCGAATCGAGATGGCGCGCATCCTCGTCCTGGTCGTCAGACAGTTCGGTTCGGCTGTTCACGACCTCCAGCCATTTGGTGATGCGTTCGACGAGTGTCGCTGGCTGGCCAGCGTTCTGGACGGCCACCCGGACAGCTTCAGCCACGTTGTGGTCGAGCCTCATTTTGTTCCTCCCTCAGTTCCGACAGTTCCGACAACCAGTCGCGCCGCAGTTCATCTGCATTGGGCTCGGCTGGGTCCGCATCGGCGTCGCGTTCCCGGACGAAATCGACGATATTGGCGATCTTTGCCGGATTGTTGGGGTCGGTGCGCAGGCACCGCCCGATCCGTTGAATCGTTTCCAGCCGGGCTCGGGCAGAAGCAAAGAGAATAACGGAGTTCAGGGATTTGATATCGATCCCCTCGGAGAGGCGATGGCAGGTGACGAGACACTCGAGCTCCCCAACCGCGAAACGCCGCAGCGTTTCCGACTCCTCGCCGGTGAAATAGGGATGAAAGTCCGCATGATGGGAGTGAACGATGTCCAGGACGCTCTGTCCGTACTCCACGGTCTCCACGAAGATGATGCAGCGCTTCAGGATGTCGGGACGTTCCGCAATGAAACGCGAAAACACGGGGAGCTTCGCTGGTGACGTCTTGTAGACCCGTGCGATCTCGATCCAGACTTCCTCATCAGACATTGGGTTGTCGGCTTCACGCCGCGCCGCTTGCTTCCTGAACACCGCGCTGATCCGCTCCCGGTCGCCGTCAGTCGGTATGTAGGTCAGGGCGAAATAGTGAAACGGCGCAAGGATGCCGCCGCGAATGGCGCCATCTAGTCCGAAACTGCATTCCGTGAATTCTTCCCCAATGTGCTGGGCGATGAACGCATTCCCGTCCTCGTCGTAGTCGCGTTCCGGTGTAGCACTGAGTCCGAGCCGGTACCGGATAGGCTCCGAGAGCCCCTCCAATCTTTCGCGGTTCGAGGGGCTTCCAAGGCGGTGGACCTCATCGTGAATCAGCACGGTTCGTGCGGCTTCCTTGGTCGAAAGGCTGCGGACGGCTGAGGATAGGGGATCGCGGGAGCGCCCGCCCTGTCGAGAAACCAGGAGTACTGCATTCTTGTTGTCCAGAGAGAAGCTCTGGACCTCCTTCCTGTCGTCGTAGTCCCTGTAGATCTCAGGCGGTTTCGGCAGGGAGTGTCGGAAACGGAGTAGATCCGCATACCACTGGTTCAATAGGTCGTTGCCGTCCATCGTGACGATCACGGTGTCGATGTCGCCCCGCATGAAAAGTGCGCGGATGATCGCAATCGCCGTACGGGTCTTTCCCGTACCGGTCGCCATGTTGAGAACGCCGCGCTCGAGCTTCAGAAATACGTCGAGCGCGCTTTGTTGATGCGTCCATAGGTGCGCTTCGTCCCGCTGGGCATGAGGCTGCGCCTCGCGCGCGCGGCAGATCCGGATCAGCTTGCGCTTTACCGCCTCGGGAAATTCGTAGACATCGACCCCCTGGTCCGTGCCATCCCAGATCGCCGTAAAGTGTGTCTGCTTGCTCTTTGCCCGAACGGGGCTTTCCCAGGATGTGTATACATCAACGCATTCGCGGTTGTTCTCCAGGGCGTAGCGGCTTTCGTTGGAGGATCCGGTAAAGGCAACGTAATCGTCGCCGTCAAGGAAGATGCCGATCTTCTCGTGGTAGATGCCGGTTCCTGTCTTGGGCACGGCGATGCGAATGTCTAGACGCCCCAGGTCAAGCAGCAGCCCAAGTCGCGTCACCCCGTCGCCCACGCCGTCCGCGAACTGCTCGTTGAGAATGGCGTCGAGCCGCGCACCGCAGACGTCTCGCTTGCTGATACCGCGCTCGATGGCGTGAAGATCGGGCTCCGTGAGTTCGACCGAGGTGACGAGCCGAATGCTGCCTCCGCTCTTGATGAATTCGCCCAAAGGAGATCCGAATGCCTCGAGGATCGAACTCGAGAAATAGCCGACTGCACGCCAATAGTCAGTGGCCACCCGCAAGGATGGTCGGAACAGGTCTGCCGCAAGGTCGTCGTAACCGGTGCGATAGTCGACCTTGTACGGGATGTCGCGTAGGGTCATGAATCCATGCGCCTCACTGCCACCGGATTGACACGGTGGAGTGAACTACCCCTTCCAGGAGAGCCCTAGGACGCATCTTATGCCTGAACGCAGGTGGTCGCTCCCGTGCCGAAGAGGGCAAGCCATGTGCAAGTGTAAAGCACCAAACTGCTTGGATGCTGAGCAGAGCGCCAGCGTGCCTCAGAGACAGCTTACTGCCAGAAAGCCCATGAATTTCAAAGGACAGGGTTGCATTCACTGCGCTGACTTTGTTTGACTCACGCCGGGAAACTTGCCACCTTTTCCTCCATCCACCAAGCGTTGGCGGCTCGGGAACACAGATGTCGAAACGTCAAGTTTCCGAAATTGGGTTGGGAGGCATTGAGTCGAAGTGGCGTCAAAAGCGCGTGTCCACGCCGCTTACTCACGTTCCGCCTGTGCCGGGGCTTTATGCATTCGGGCACGACAGCAAGCGCTGTCGCGGGCTTACCAGCGAGCGCGTCTACATGTATATCGGGGAGAGCGGCAATCTCAGAGTACGCCTCGGGCAGCATAATCGGCACCGCGAGACAAACGCTCGGCTTCGAGATTACCTCATGGAGCATTACGCTATGGCAATCTGCTGGTTTTGTCCGCTACCGGGTACTTCGAAAAATACTCGGGTAAAGCTAGAGAGAGAACTGATTAGGTTCTTCTGCCCGCCCATCAACATTGCAGGCAAGGAAAGGACATCATCGTGACATCACCAGATGCCCCTGAGAACATCGACGAGGTGCTGGATGAGGTTGCCAACCTAGAAGAGGAAGACAACCGGTATCTCCGGGGCCTGCGCACCCTGCTCGATTGGTATTTTCGCAAATACAGTGACCATAGCCGGCTTATTGCTTCGCGCACTACAATGGGAACTACAACGTCGTACGTAACGTCTGTTTCACTGAAGTGGATACATGAAAACGTGAGATTTGCTAGGGAGCTTCCGGTATTCAAGGAACACGTGCAGCCGGAAACAGGCCGCATTTCCATAAACGATACCACGATCGATTATCTTCAGCAGCGTGAACCGGACTTTAGGCGACAGCTTCCCATGGTCGCGTACCTCGCTGCAAGGAAATATCACAAGTTCGGCCCTCTGATTTTGGTTGCCTATAAGAGTTGGGTACATGACAAGAAATCAGACAATTGGGGTCCGGACGGGCGGGCAGTTGAACCATCACTCAACGAGCAACCGTTGGATAGCAGAGCCTCGTTGGTGGACCTCGATGTCGCAGGAACACAATACTACGCGCTAGACGGACAGCACCGGCTAATGGCCATCAAAGGACTGAATGATCTTCTAGATGGGAGATTGGAATCAAAAGATCAGGCAGGGAGAACAAGACCGAGAAATGCATTGGTACGCGACGAGGTAGAGTACAATGTGTTCTTATCCCAAGACAAGGATCGGTATGGATTAGAGATCACGAACTTGGATGATCTACTAAACGAAGTTATGGGTATCGAGATCATTCCCGCGGTGCAGCGAAACGAGACCTACAAGGAGGCTGTGACGCGTCTAAGGAATATCTTCGTCGATGTAAACGAGACTGCACAAAGACCAAAAAAGGGCGAGATAATACTTCTTTCCGAGACTCAAGGATTTCGGATCGTTGCACGAACCATCATGATCAAGCATGAGCTTTTTCAAGCAGAAAAAGGGCTTCGGGTTAATGAGAGTATGCCCAATCTCACTGAACGCGCCCGGGAATATACAACACTTGTCACACTCAGTGAGATCGCGGAGGCGTATCTCGCCTCCAAGCCCATTGGGGACACGGGCAAAATTTTTGAATCTTGGTTGACACCGATCTTGGCAAACAGGAAGGAGTGCGGATATCTGCGTCCAGACGGCACCGAAATTAATGACGCGTTGGACAAGTTGACCAAATACTTTGATGCACTGAAGACCATACCGTCGCACAAGGAAATGGTGGACGGTAAACCAGTCCCTGATCTTCGATCGCGGAAGGACCGGGATAACATCCTGTTCTGGCCCATTGCGCAAGTCGCATTTGCGAAGGCGGTAGCCAGTCTTCAAATAGAACAGGGCAAGAATCTGCACGACTTGGTGTCACTGCTGGCGAAGTATGAAGCCAAGAACTGCCTTCGGCTCACGAGCCAGCAGGCACCTTGGTACGGAGTCCTGTGTGACGTGTCCTCAAATAAGATTAGACGTCACAAGACATCACAAGACCTTGCCACAAAGATGTTCACCTACCTCATGGGAGGCGGGTATCCGGACGATGATGACAGGGAGAGGCTACGGAAGGAGTTTTTTGCTGCCCGCGCGATCGCACCTGGTGAGGCTGGGCAGAACAATCAATTGATGGCCTATGATCCATCCGGAAAACTCAGGACATTAGAAAAGTTCCGTTTACCGGATCCGTGGCACTAATACGCGCTTGAGCGATGTAATGGTGCCTGATTGCTCATATGATAGGAGTACGATCACTGCTCCGGACGGTTCATTGCTCTTCAATTCAATGGGAGACCTTCGGCGAGCGACTAAGGAATTCGAGAAAAACCCAAAAGATCCACAGGCTGTCGAGACGCTGAACGCGTATAGGAAATTTCGGCTGAATTGTATCCGGACAAGTTTGTCCTTGCTTCGTGAGTCATTGCCGCCCAAGAACGCTTTGATCAGCGCCCGCCTCAAACGTCTTAGGAGTATTTCCCGGAAGCTCCAGCGCGGACAGCGAGGGGCGATTAACGAGATGGACGATGTCATCGGCTTCCGTGTGATCTGCGAAACATATACCGATGTCGTGGGGTTGGCAGCGAGGATTAAGGGCAGGTTAGACGCCCAGGAGAAGAACTATTTGGCAGCCGATCATTACAGTGGGATCGGTTACAGGGCAGTTCATGAAATTGTGCGATTCCATCAGCCGTTTCGCAAATCTGACGTTAGGGTGCGGTTTGAGATCCAGATAAGGACCTGGTTTCAACACCTCTGGGCTTGCTGGTGCGAGAGCTACGGTGAGCAGGCCAAGGAAGGGTTCAGGACCGTCGAGAAAGACGATGTTGCTACATTGGAATTGATCGATAGGCTTCGCAAGATTTCGGTAGAAATAAGAGACTGGGAAGCCCGGAACCCGAAACACTTGCAGAGGCAGCTTCCTGAATTTGGCGATCCGCTAAACGTTGCAGTGGCCTGGTTCGATCCTCATGGGCACTATCAGTACGATCCCTTTGGGCGAGATGTATCTGGCGCGATGAAGGAACTCACTCGCCAGGAGTCCCTGCCCGGAATAGAGACGTTGTTGTTGGTTGGGGTATCGGAATTAGGTAGTCTGAAGCAGCTGCTGAGGCAGACCCATCCCCGATTCATGCACAGCACGACATTGGACCCCCAATACTGGATGCCTAGCGAAGAATGATCGTTTCGGGGCCTCCCTGACAAGCCCGCTGGTCAGCGAAGGCCGTCTATGCGCCGGGATACGCTCCCCCAGTCTACCGCGGGGGTCATGTGGCACCAGGAGATCCTGACAGCGCCCTCGATGACCTGCTGCGGCTGCCGCATCGCTTTCAGCACATGGCTCGGCTCATAGCTCTGCGAGGTGCAGGCGGAGCCGTTCGAGATGGCAATAAGGTCCTTGAGCGCAACCATCAGCGCCTCGGCGTCCACGCCTGTGACCGCGAGGTTGACGATGCCCGGCATCGCGAGGTCCTGATCTCCGACGAGTATCGGTTCGAGATCGGCGAAGGCGTCCAGGAGAGATTCCCGAACGGCGAGGCAGGCGCTGCGTCGGGCCCCGTGGTCCCGCTCCGCCATCTCGGCTGCCACCCCCAGCCCCGCGACCAGCGGTACCGCGAGCGTTCCGTGCCGGAGTCCTCGCTCCTGCCCACCTCCGTAGTGGACGGGAGACAGCGGCGGTTTCCGAAAACCGCGCCGGCGCGCGACCAGCGCTCCGATACCGACGGGACCGTAGATTTTGTGGGAGCTGATGCTGATGAGGTCGACGCGCGGGTTGCGGAGTGCCGACAGTTCCTTGCCGAACCCTTGCGCGGCGTCGACGTGGAACCAGGCCTCGTGATCTGCAAGTAGTGCCGCGATTTCGTCGATAGGTTGGCAGATTCCGGTTTCGTTGTTGGTCTGCATCACCGAGACCAACAGGGTATCCGACCGAACCGCATCAGCGATCGCGTCGGGCGAGACGGCACCTGTCGCGTCCGGGTCGACCAGCGTCACGTTGAATCCGCGCGTCCTCAAATATTCAATCGGCTCCAGGACGGCCTTGTGCTCGATAGCTGTTGAGACCACATGACGACGTTTGGTTTCTTCGCCTTGTCCGGCAAGCCCTAGAATGGCGATGTTGTTGCTTTCCGTCGCCCCGCTCGTGAAGACCACTTCATCGGCACGCGAATCGACAACGGATGCCACCTGCGCTCGTGCCCGCTCCGCCAGTTTCTTCGCGCTCAGGCCGTACCCGTGGGTCCGGCTGCCCGCGTTGCCAGGTTCCTCCCGCCAAATGCGTGACATCTCGTCGAGTACTGCAGGTTCGATGGGACTGGTGGCGGCGCAGTCCAGGTAGACGGGCCCGTCGGTGCTCGGGTTCAAACGGTTCATGGATGCCGTAGAGCACTTGCCACCGGCGCGTCAGTCCGCATGTGCCGTTGGCGATGAGGTGCCATCCGCATGCGCGACGAGGGCATGGTCGGCGTCGGGCGGCTCTCCTTCGCCGGCAGGTTCGGACGGCACAGCGAGCGCGATCAGGTCGTCGATCCGCTTGAGGCTACGGTCACCGGCCAAGTAGGAGATGCCGCGGTGAAGATGTAGGCGGAACTGCTGCGCAACCGTATCGCTGTCGATCGGTAGCCCGTCCTGCGCCATCCGCATTTTCAGAAGAGCGGCGTAGAGATCCGCGTGGCGACCGCTGAACACACGCCAGGTCATCTCGACGTTGCTGTCAGCGGGGATCCGAACGCCCGGCGGAACACCCGGCTCCGACAACGACATGCAAAATCCCCAGCGACAGAGCACATTCCATTGGGCGATTCCCGTCACCCGTTTGAGCTTGACGAGTTGGTCCTTGGCCTGCTGCGACAGCTTGATGGTGTCGAGCATCGCTATGCCCTCGCGAGCTCGCCAAAATACCCGTCCGCAATCTTCGTGCTGCCGGTCGCATCATCATAGGCGAGGTGGTAGCGGCGTCCGACGTAGGGGAGCAATTCGGTCAGGTAGGAGCCGGCAATCTCCTCGTCGGTGGAAAGCAGCAACACTTGATGGCTGGCGAACGGAAAGTAACGCTTCACGACGTGCATGCGATGATCCGAGTCGAGGCGGCCTAGAGGCGTGTCGATGGCGGCTGGCAATACTCTTCCGGATGCCTTGGCTAGCCCCCACAACAGGGCGATCGCGAGGAGTTGCCTCTCGCCGGCTGACAGTCGTTCGGCGCCCAGTGACCTTCCATCCTTGGAATACAGGGTGAGCGCAAAGCTCTCCGGGTCGATTTCGAGCCGGGAAATCAGGGAGGCCTTGCGCAAGAGTTGAAGGTAGCTTTCAAGAACGAGGTCCGAGATTCGTCGGACATGCTGCTCGATCACGGCGGAACGGAAGCGGCGCAATGTCGCTCTTACGCGCCCAGCGTGACGCAGGATCCGGGTGCGGTCATGGCGCCTGTCAGCCGCTTTGACGTCAGCCTCGACGATTCGGGACAGGGCCTGCTCACACCTCTCGGATTCGCGGGACAGCTTCTCCAGTTCCTCGCCCATGCTCGCGAATTGGGCCTCCAGTCGGTCAATATCTGCGCGGAGGCGGTCACGTTCCCGTGCAAGTTCGGAAACTTCATCGCTTCCGGGAATGCTGGAGTGCTTCAGTCGGGCACTTTCCATGCGAGCTTCAGCGACCGCACGCCGCTCCTGTGTGCGGCTGAGCAACCGGAGTAGGGCAGTAAGCTCGCCACCGAGCAGGGCTGAAAGATCAATTCGGGCCTCGCGACCAAGATCCACAACGGGCTCGTGTTTCCCGGACGTAGCGCGGCGCCGCTCGCGGTCCCGTGTCAGGTACGCGGAGATTACGTCAACCACATGGGCGTCAACTGCCTCATCACCCAGCTGATCGAGAAGGGCTGCGTCACGATCTTCAATGATGCGGGCGAGGTCATGCTCACGACGGACCTCTACCTCCTTTTGGTCCTGCGTTCGAACGGCATTCAGGAGATCGCGGACCAGCAACATAGGCAGCTCTCCGGACGCAAGCTCCGTCAGGCGGTCCGTGCTCTCGCCGAAGGCGAATTCTGCGTCAGCTTTCTCTCGCTCGATGACCGTGCGCTGCTCGAATAGGTCACCACCAAGATTGCGGAACTGCTCCTCGACGTTGACGAGCTTCTTCCGAAGCGGATCAATTTGCGTCGTCCTGAGTGCGGCGCGTTCCTGGGTTAGGTCGCTGGCGCGGGCATGCAAGTCCTTCAGTTCCCGCTCCGCTCTTTCAATATCGTCCCGGGCAGGGTCCGATCGGTCCTCAGTCCGCTTCCTCCGCGTGTACGTATGCAGGTCCTGGTCCAGCTGGTCGACGATGTCGAGACCCAGAAGATTGCGGATCGCGGTATGAATCAATCGACGCGAATTGTCCTGAGATGCGTATTCCTCGACCTGTTCGCCGTCGAACAGGAACAGGCTGGCAATATTGGGTGGGATCAAGTCCTCCACTTCGGCGAGCCAGTTCTCGGAGAGTGCCGCGTCAGTACGCCGGTTCTTGAGCACTTGAAAATATTCGCGGCAGCCGCTCTTGCCGAGCGTCCAGGAGCGGTGAAGGCGGTAGCGATCCTCCTTGCCATCGATAGTGTGCCGGAACGCGATCTCGACCGCTGCTTCGCGTACCCCGGACGTTCGGTGGAGGCTCCGCGAAAGGTATTCCCGATATGACAACCCGTTCCGATTCGAGATTCTCGCTGCCGATCCGTAGAGGCACAGCTGGATGGCATCCAGTAGCGTCGTCTTCCCGTGGCCATTCAAGCCGCCGAACAGAATGATCGGCTGGTCGGACGATGGCGGCGTCAGGGTTACTTTCTGGCGTTCCGCGTAAAGCCCGAAGTTGTGCAGGACCAGTTCATCGAGAATCATGGTGTGCGTCCGCTTTGGCTGCCGGCAAATCCAGTGACTCTTGGACTAACGGATCGTGGTTTAGGCCATCCGAGACACGCCTGCGGGCGTCATCAAGCGCCGTTCGCTGTGCCTTCGCCCGCGCAACCGCGTCGTCCTCGTCGTCGTAGAAATGGCGATGAAACGCGCGCTCGATTGCGTCGAAGAGCCCGAAGCGGCGCAGCATGGACTTGTATTTTTTCTCTACGGAAAGGAGCTCCCGCGTGAGCTGATAGTGCAGCTCGTCGCCGTCGCAAACTTCTGCAAGTGCCGACATCTCTGATCGCCCGAAAATCTGATTGTCGTCAAGACTGCGGCCGGGATAACGTTGGCCGGTTTCATCCTCGTAGATGCGCGGCAGGTCGTCCTCAATCTCGTGTTTTTCGACGACCCAGATGCGCCGGATCTCCTCGAGTTCGGCGAGCGTGATCAGCGCTACGTCGCGCACCTCCGCAGGCCCGTTTTCTCGAATGTGCCGCTGGGTTGCGAGAACCTTCCTGAGCCAGTGTGATCGCACGTCCTGCTTGTAGGGCCCCGGGATCGGGCGGTTCTGATACAGCTGAACGGCGCCCGTCAGGCGCCGGAAATCCCGGAGGTGGCGATCCGTATCGACGGTCCGGGGCGGGTCGAGGTCGTTGCGCAACTCCAGCAGCGGGAGCATCCACTCCTTCTCCTCGTCGTTCTGGATCATCGCCTGCATCGACTTGTCCTTTTCGACCAGCGTGCACACCCAGCATCCGAAGCGGCTGTCCCCGCAGCTCGGCGTGGAGGTGTCCACGACCAGTGGGCATTCGCCATCGTCCGAGGCGCCCTGATACATGGTGAGAAGATCTTTGTTCCTGTATCCCCACGGGTTGGCGACCTGCATGAGGAACAGCCAGACGTCGTCGTTGCTCCAGCTTTCGAGGGGGGTGTAGACGAAGGAGTTGGGAAGTTTGCCGTTGGGACTCAGTTTTTCGCGTACGCGACGTTCCTCGTATTTCGTCATCAAAGCGGCCCGCTTGGTGCTCTCCGCCTTCCGAGTGCCAAGGATCAGGATTGCCTCGCCATGCCGCTGTACGATCGACGTGATGAACTGCGTGGACGGCATGATCTTGAGGCGCTCGGTGCACCAGCGAAATTTGGGGCGTGGTGCCGGATAACCGCGCCCGATCAGGTTGACCCAGAACGTGTTGGTGGTCTCGGGGGTGAGGCGGTGAGCCTTGATGGGGAGGTCTTGGGCTTCGGCCGCCGAGTTGATCTTTTCAAGAGAGCGAGACACCCAGAGGGCGACGATGGGATTCTCGACGAGCGTGTCGGTGCTGATGACATGTACCGGCTTGACCCGCCGATCCTTCGGAAGCGCAGCCAGCGCAAGCCAGACAAGCTGCAATACGGCAGTCGAATCCTTGCCGCCGCTGTAACCGACCACCCAGGGAATTTGATCGCTTTCGTAGAGCGCACAGACCTCGTCGAGGAGCGATCCAATAGAGCCCTTGAAGCCGATGTCATCGAAGGCGGAGGCCCGCCGCCGTGCTTTAGGTCTCGGCATCGAGATCGCGCCGCCGGAAGGCGTCTTCAACCCGTTGCTCCTCGGGCGAGAGCGGCAGCCCTAGTTGGCACTTGATTGCGTTGGTTGTCAGCGTGACATTCTGTTGCGATTTCTGCACGCGACCACCAAGCAAGACGCGGCCTTCCCACAGTTCGCTGTTGGCCCGGCGCCAGTCAATGTCGGCAATCTTCGCTATCTCCGCTAGCCAGCGTTCCGGATACTGTCGGAACAGAGCGTTTCCCGCCCGGGCGAGTGCCTGGAGCACGACGCCGTTCGTGTGAACGTAATCGGACCGGACCTCCCCGGAAGTGATCCGACCTGACCTGACGTACTCCCATTCGGTCATGTGGCCGGCGACCGCCTCCCAGAACTGGAGGGCCAGGTCCGCCGTCGTCTCAGGTTCGGCGATGTCCAGATTCTTGAGGAATTCCCCCGTGGCGTGATAGATCGCACTGAGTGTGAACAGGCGTCGTGAACGCTTCGACAGCGTGGTCTTTTCCATTTCCACGACATCCTTGAATACCGGTGACCTTGCGATCAGATCCTTGGCAAGATTCGCGGTAGCGTCGCGGTAGTCGTACAGGAGGCTGAGGGACGTGGAGGGACGGATCGCGTACCGGTTGAGGTCTGCAAACATTTGTTGGCAGCGTTGAAGCCCGGCGTCATGGAAGAAGACGACCGCAATCGTTTCCTCACCCAATTCCGGTCGCTGGTGGAGCGCCATCTCGATAGCCGCTCTCCTGTGCTGGCCGTCATTGATGATGAACCTGGCTTCCATCGGTATGTGCAGCCGCCCATTGCGGCTCGCTCCCCCGGCCGTTGACAGCTCCTCAAACTCCACATCACCGTCAATAGACGCCGTGATTGCGGAAAAGACGTAGTTGTCGTCGTTCTCGGTGATGTAGCGCGACATTTCGGGAACGCGTGCCTTGTTGAGATGCCGTTGTGCCCGGAGTTCCGGGACCAGTTCGTCCTCGTCAAAGAGGAAGAGCTTAGGTATGAGCCGCAGCGGGCACATAGAGGCGTAGTACTCTCGCCCTGCCTGAATTCCGCGAATCGCGGGAAATACGTACTCGAACTCAGTACTCATTAGCCCCTTCCATATGGTTGGAGATGCAAACACGATATACATACCAAACAAACAGCGCAAACATTGCGGGCGATTGAAGCCGTGTGGAACAAATGTTCAAAGGGTCTCCAAGAGAGCAAATGAACCGCTGAGGTCTGCAAAGCGTAGGGTGTTGTTTGCGGTACGAGCTGCCCAAGGACCCATCGGTCTGCTTCCGTTCCGTGCCTCCGACTGACCGAGGGTCAGTACGGGGTGATCGCCGCACGCTGTTGGTCTGTGTTCGGAGCCACGGCCACAGAATTCGTCACGCCTTCCTGAGTACCCAGACGACCTTGCCGACCATGTGCACGTCCTGCGCGGGGACTGCGTAGGGCTCATAGAGCGGGTTGGCGGAGATCAGCCGGAGCTCGGCGGGGTCGCTGCCAGTGACGGCCTCGACCCGCTTGACGACGAGCCCGAGCCCGTCCCACAGCACGGCCAGCTCGCCGGTGGCGGGCGCGCGGGGCGAGACGTCGACGATGAGCCGGTCGCCCTCGCCGACCAGGGGCTCCATGGAGTCGCCCCTCGCCCGGAGGATGCGGAGGTTCTCCGGGGAGGCCCCGCCCTCGTGGCGAAGCATGGCCTCGGGGAGGCTCCAGCGCGCGACCTCCGGCGGATGGTCCTCGCCAATGGCCCCGCCCCCGGCTGCGGCAGCGACCTCGATCTCGGGAATATCCGCCAGCGGGGCACCGGCGGGAACTGCGGGCATGCCGCCGGCCGGCACCTCCGGTCCGGCCGGCTCGGCGGGCCACAGGTCGGACGGCGCGCAGCCGAGCAGGCCGGCCAGCACCTCGCGGTCGCGGCGCCGGAGGGTCGCGGGCGAGCCCCGCGTGAGGAACTGCTGGAGGTAGCTGGCGTTCCGTCCCATCGCGAGCGAGGCCTCGCGCATGGCGATCCCGTTCTGCCGCAACAGGTGCCGCACTGTCTCCCGCACGGGGTCGCGTTCCATTGCAGGCCTCCAGCCCTGTCACACCGGGCGTAGGATAAATTCTTTCGATTTCCTTTGCAAGTCCGGTTTGATCCCTATACGTTCGCCCGCTCATGGCGGAACTTTCGATATTCGTGCGCATGTCTGTCGAGGACTGGATGGCGCGAGAGAACGTGAGCGGGCGGCGCTTCGGCGAGGTCGCGGCCGGCGATCCGAGCCTGGTGGCGCAACTGCGCCGCGGCCGCTCGCTCCGTCTCCGGACCGCGGACCGGCTCCTCGCCTTTATGGGGATGGAGCCCGTCGGGGAGGCGTTCCGCCGCGAGGTGGAGGCCTTCCTGGCCGCGACCGGGCTCAAGGTTTCCCTGTTCGGCGAGCTGGCCGCGGGGGATCCGTCCTTCGTCGCCCGGCTCCGCCGGGGCGCCTCGCCGACGCTCGCGAAGGTGGACCGGGTGCGGGCCTGGATGGCCGCGTATTCGGACAACCGGGAGCGTGCCGCCGTGGCCTCACTCTTGCCCGGGCAGGCACCGACTCCGTGAAAAAGGAGAGCATTCCATGAACAACGAACGCCCGATCTATGTCGGGACCCGCGAAGCAGCGCACTTGCTGGGGATCAGCCCCAGAACCCTCGATCGCTATCGGATCAGCGGCGAGGGGCCGGTCTTCCACAAGTTTGGAAAGAGGGTGTGCTACGCCCGGACTGATCTGGAGGATTGGGCGGCGGCCCGGCGACGCAACTCGACGGCGGACGACGGCAGCGCGCTGGCAGGAGCGCCCCGGTGAGCGGGCGTCGTACGGGCCCGGCAGGACCTGCAAATCGCCGGGAACGGGTTGTGCGGACCGCCATCCTCGCGGTCGTCGCGCTGTTCCTCGCGTGCCTCGGGATCGATCTCGCCTTCGCCACCACCGACACGACGTTCGACGCGCCGCTCGACACGGTGACCGACATGGTCTCGGGCACCGGCGGCCAGCTGGCGGCGGCGCTCGCGGTCGGCGCGGCGCTCGTCGGATCGGTGCTGCGCTTCAACGCCATGCAGCTCATGGGTGCGGTCGGGGTGGGCGTCGCGGCCGGTGCCGGCACCGGGATCGTGACTGGTCTCGTCGGCACGGCGATCGTCTGAAATCGCTGCCGTGGCCGACCCCGCCCGCCATGCCATCCCCCGCCGGCTCGACGACCCCGAGCGGTGGCTGTTCTGGACCGTCGACGAGGCGGCGGTGCTGATGGGCCCGGCGCTCCTCGGCCTCGCGGCCAACGCCTTCGTGCCGGGCCTCGTCGCAGGGGTCGGCGGCTGGCTGCTGCTCCGCCGCGTCAAGCGGGGCGGCGGCGCGAACATCGCTCGCTACGCGCTCTACTGGTTTCTCCCGGATTTCGTGCTCCGCCTGAAGGCGACGCCGCCGAGCCATGTGCGCCGGCTCATCGGGTAGGGCGGCCGTGCGACGCGACGTGCTGGAGACCGGGCTCCGCCGCGCCCGCGATGCGCGGGTGGCGCTGGCTGCCCTCCTGTTGCTTTCGATGCTTGCCAACCTTGCGCTCGGGGTCGGGCTCGCCGGGCGCGAATCGGTGACCGTGCTGGTACCCGCGGTGACGGGGCCGGCCTGGGAGGTCGGCGCCGGGCGCGCCGGGCAGCGGTACCTCGAGGACATGGCGCGGACGGCTGCGGTGACGCTGCTGTCGCTCACGCCGGAGAACGCGGAGCACGTCCGCGAGGCGGCCGCCCGCCTGAGCCACCCGTCGGCGCGGGGCGCGATCAGCGCCTGGGTCGCGGCCGAGGCCCGGCGCATGGCCGGGCGCGACCTGGCCGCGGCCTTCTACCCGAAGCGGATCGAAGCGGACGCGGAAGGCCTCACCGTCGACGTCGAGGGCGAGCTCGCGACCTGGATCGGGCGCGAGGAGTCCGCGCGCGAGGACAAGCACTACCGCCTCACGTTCCGCCTGGATGCCGGACGGTTGGGCCTGGTGCGCTTCGAGGAGATGAAGTGATGAACATGTACCGAGACCCGGTGGAACCGCCATCCGAAGAATGTGCCGCCCCCCGCACGTCCGCGCTCGTGGCGGCGTGCCTGGTGGCCGTCCTCCTGCCCGCGCCGGCCGCGGCCATCCAGACCCTGGATGCGGCGGACCACGCCGAGCTCGAGGCGGCGATCTCCGCCACAGGTGTGAGCCGCGTGGCCCTGGCCGACGATCGCATCCGCCGCGTCATCCGGAGCCCGGGCGGGTTCGACGTCGAGCACGATGCCGCCTCGGGCGACCTGTATCTCCGCCCGCCGGAGGGGCAGGGGCCGGATGCCGATCCCGGGACGGCGCTGCCGATCACGCTGTTCCTCGGCACCGAGCGGGGCTTCACCTATCGCCTCACCCTGACTCCCGACGCCCGTCCTTCGGCCCAGGTGCTGATCCGGAACGCCGCTGCGGCTTCCGGTCCGGCGAACCAGGCACACGGGGGCGCTCGGCGCGGCGCCCGCGTCGCGGAGCTGGTCCGGCTGGTCCAGGCCGCGGCGCGCCACGAGTTCCTGCCCGGTTACCTGGTTGAGGCCGCCCCGTCGCGGCGTGGTCTCCGCATCATCGAAACCTGGCGCGGTACGCGGTACGTGGCGCATGTGCTGCAGGCCGGTCGGGACATTGACGCGGCGACCCTTGCCGAGCGGTTCGGGACCGGCGTTGCCGCGGTCTGGGTGGCCGCCGCGCGGGACCGGGTGCCGCAGGAACGCACGGCGGTCGTCGTGACGGAGCCTGCCCGGGTTGGAATCGCCCGATGAGTGCGGCCGGGAGCGACGCCCGCGCGCACGCGGTCGATGCCGATGCCGGGGGCGTGCGCCGTCGTCAACTGCTGGTCTTCTCCGTCCTCACCGCAGCGCTCCTCGTGGCGCTCGCGCTGTGGCTCGGGCTGGGCAGCGGCAAGGCACCGCCTGTTTCGCCCAGCATCGATGCCGAGCTCGCTGGCCCGGACACCGCCGAGGAGGCGTGGACGCGGCGCTCCGAAGCGCGGATCGGGACGATCGAGGCCCGCCTCCGCGAGATGGAGACCGACGCGCGGCGCTTGGGTGCCGAGAACGAGCGGCTCCGCGAGAAGCTCGCCGTCGACGCGGCGGACGCGCGCGCGGTGATCGACCGCCAGGCCGCGATGATCGACGACCTGGAGCAGTTCGTGTCCGAGGGGCTGCCCGCGGTCGCGGTCCCCGGGGAGACGCCGATGTTCCCGGGCGCGGCGGGCGACCCGGCGCACGGTCCCGGCGACGGGCTCCCGCTCGTGGCGCCTCCGGCACCGCTGATCGAAACCTTCGAGCTGGACGATCCGTCCCCGGGCGCTTCGGCGATCGAGGCCTGGAAGCCGCTTTCCACGTGGCTCCCCGCCGGGAGTCACGCCGAGGCGGTCGTGCTCGCGGGCGTCGACGCCTCGGCCGGCATCTCCTCCCAGGGCGATCCGCGGCCGCTCCTGCTGCGCCTGATCGGGCCGGCCTGGACCGCGGCCGCGGACGGTTCCGCGCTCCAGGTCGACGTCGCGGGCTGCACCGTGACGGGCGCGGCGCACGGCGACTTGTCGTCGGAGAAGGTGTACGCGCGGCTCCGCACGTTGACCTGCGCTGGGCCCGAGCCCGGGAGCGTGATCGAGACGGAGGTCGCGGGATTCATCGCGGGCTCCGGCAAGACCGGCGTGCGCGGGCCGGTCGTGAGCCGCGAGGGCGCGCTGGTCCAGAAGGCGTTCCTCGCGGGGCTCGTGTCCGGCGCCGGGCAGGGGGCCGCGCAGGCGTTCCAGCCGCAGGCCGTCGCGACCGGCGGCGGTGACGCGGCGGTCGCCAACACCGGCCTCATGGACATCGGTCGGGCCGGCCTCGGGGCCGGCGCGGCGTCGGCCGGACAGAAGGTGGCCGACTACCTGATCCGCCGGGCCGAGCAGTACCAGCCGGTCATCCAGCTGCGTTCGGGCACACGCGTAAGCGTGGTGTTTCTGGAGGGTGCGCGCCTCGACGGCGGGCTGCTCGACGGTCAACGCAACACGGGAGAAATCGAATGAAGACGACGATGACGCGGTCACTCAACGCGGGTCTGGCTGCAGCGGCAATGGTGCTGCTGGCCGGCTGCTCGGCCACCCATGTCGGCGAATCGTGGCAGTGCCCGCTGGCGCAGGGAACCTCGTGCACGAGCATCGCCGAGGCAGATCCCGCTGTGCCTGCCGCCGCCGCCCGTTCGGCTGTCCTGTTCGGCGAGCCGCTGCACGGGGCTCGCCACCCGGCGGGCGAGGTGCTGCCGGGCGGACCGAGCGGTCGCGGTGAAGCGTGCAACCGTGATTGCGGGCCGCTTGCCTGGCTCACGGAGTTGTTCACGGGCGACACCGGCAACGATCCGGCCCCGCTCCCGCCGGAAGCGCACACAACGGCCGCGGCAGCTGAACCTGCCGCGCCCGACTCCGCGATCACGGCCGACGATTCCCTCCGCGTGCCCGAGGTGCTGGGCCGCATCTGGATTGCACCCTTCGTCGACGCGGAAGGGATCTACCGCGAGGCCCACTGGGTGCGTGTGGTGCTGGAACCGGCCGGCTGGAAGCTGCCGTGATCGGTCGCCTGCTGGAACTCTTCGAGGGCCCGGAAGCGCCCGCGTCCTGGACCCCGCCGCCGGTGCCGGCGGCGCTCCACCAGCTGCTCCCGTGGCGCGCCTGGGACGAGCGGAGCGAGCTCTACGTGAACGCGGCGAGCATCGGCTTCGTCTTGGAACTCCCGCCGTTCGTCGACATCGACGAGGAGGTGGCGGGCGCGCTCGCGGGCACCTTCGCCGACGCCGCCCCGGAGCGATGCACCCTCCAGGTCCTGCACTGGGCGAGCCCCCGCTTCGGGGCCACGTACGATGCGTGGGCAGCGCCCCGCGCCCGCGCCGGCGGGGTCCAGGCGCGGATCGGCGAGCGCCGCGGTGCGCTCCTGCAGCCCGCCGGCTGGCGGAAGCTCCATGCCGGCGGCCCGCCGAATACGCTCTCCGACTACCGGGTCTTCATCACCGCCTGCCTGGCCGGTCCGCCGGGTCCGGCCGCGGAGACGGCGCTTGGCGCATTCCGCCGGGCGCTCGAAGGGACGCTCGCCTCGGCCGGTGCGTGGGTGCGCCGGCTCGAGCCCGACGCGCTGCTCAGCCTTGCAGCTGAACTGACCGCGCCCGACGTCCGGGGTGCTGACGACGGCGGAATCCGCCCGCCGCCCCGGCGCTGGGCCCCCCGCGACCCGCTCCACGAGCAGTGCACAGCACCTGGCAGGGCGCTCACGGTCGCCCCCACGGGGCTCACCTTCCACCACCCGGACGGCGAGGACGTGGCGGTGCGGGTGCTCTCGGCGATCGCGTATCCGGACGTGTGGCCGAGCTGGCGCGGCAACGTCCTCATCGGCGACTTCCACCGGGACTTCCTGCAGCCCGGTTGCCCCGTGCTGACGGCGCTCGTCCTCACGACGGGCGACGAGGCGGCGGGCGAGAAGGCCTTCCTCAAGTCGGCGCGCGCCACCCAGCAGGCGGGCACCGGGATTGCGCGGTACCTGCCCGGCCTGCCGGAGAAGGCACGCGACTGGCAGGCCGTTACCGAGCGCATCAAGGACGGCGAGAAGCTGGTGCGCGCGGCCTACCTGGTCGCGGTGTACGCGCCACTCGATGCATTGGACGAGGCCGAGCAGGCGGTGCGCGCGATCTACCACGGCCAGGGCTGGCGGGTCACGGCCGAACGCTACGTGCAGCTCCCCTCGTGGCTTGCGTGCCTCCCCATGGCCGCGGCGGGCGGGCTCGACGCCGATTTCGAACGGATGGGGCGGATGAAGACGCTCCTCACGTCCTCGGCGGTGAATCTCGCGCCCGTCCACGGCGAATGGCGGGGCCAACCGGCCAGTCCCGACAACCCGCCGGCACTCTTGCTTGTAGGCCGGCGGGGCCAGCCCGCGTGCTGGTCGCCGTTCGCGAACGACGCCGGCAACTACAACGTCGCGGTGACGGGCAAGTCCGGCTCGGGCAAGTCGGTCCTGATGCAGGAACTCGTGACGGGCCTGGTCGGCGCCGGCGGCGAGGCGGTCGTGATCGACGACGGGCGCTCGTTCCAGCACACGGCCGAGGCGCTGGGCGGGGCGTTCATCGCGTTCGGGAAGGACCCGGCCTGCCTCAACCCGTTCGCCATGATCGACGCGGAGACCGCCGCCCGCGACGGCGACTACCGCGAGGAGTGCTTTGCGATGCTCGCGGGCGTGGTCGGCCGCATGGCGCGCCGCCGGGCCGGCATCGACGACATCGAGGCCGCGCTCATCGACGAGGCGATTGCCGGCGCCTGGGACGAGGCCGGCAACGCGGCCGACCTCGACACGGTCCGGGCTGAACTGACCGCTCGCGGTGACCGCCGGGCGATGGACATGGCGACCGCCCTCGGTCCGTGGTGTCCGGGCGGCGCGATGGGCCGCCTTTTCGCGGGCTCGGAGACGCCGGAGCTCGATGCCGCGCTCACCGTCTTCGAGCTCGCGGAGCTGAAGGGAAGGGGCGACGTCCAGGGCGTGGTCCTGATGCTGGTGGTGTTCCTCGCGACCCAGCGGATGTACCACGGCCCACGCACGCGGGCCAAGGCGATCGTCATCGACGAGGCGTGGGATCTCCTGTCCGGCGAGGACAGCAAGGCGTTCCTCGAGGGGGCGGCGAGGCGGGCGCGGAAGTACCGGGGATCGCTCATCACCGGCACCCAGTCGGTCAACGACTACTACGGCTCCCCCGCCGCCCGGGCGGCCTGGGAGAACAGCGACTGGGTCATTTTCTTGAGCCAGAAGGACGAGTCGGTCGAGCTGCTGAAATCCGAAAAGCGCATCCACTGCGATCCGGGCATGGAGAGGGCGCTGAAATCCCTCACCACCGCCGACGGCCGCTATGCCGAGCTGGTCTTGCACGGCCCGGACGGCTGGCGGGTGGCGCGGCTCGTGCTCGATCCGTGGTCGGTCGCGCTCTTTTCGTCGCGGGGGCCCGCGTTTGCCGCCGTCGAGACGCTGAAGGCAGAGGGGCTCAGCACCATCGAGGCCATCGATCGAATCGTCGGTGGCGCTGCTCCCGAACGGCGCGAAGACGACTCCGGCCAGGCCGGCCGGAAGGAACCACAAGCAACGGCTGCCGAACGGGAAGGAGAGCACGCATGACATCGGGACCATCGAACGCGGCCGGGGAAGACCGGCCACTCGCCTGGCCGGGCGACCCCGAACAGGTCAGCGCCGCCGACATCGACTTCGAGGCGCTGGCGCACGTGCTCGCCAACACGTGCCGCCGGGGCGGCCGGATGCGCCAGTACCATTCGCTGGCCGCGCATGCGGTCGCCGTGAGCGAGGAGATCCAGGCGCTCCACGGCCTGTCCACGGAGGACCAGCGCACCCTGGGTCTCCATGCGCTGATCGCGGGCGCGGCTTCCGCGTGGCTCAGGGGCGTGTCGGGCGGCGCCGCGCGGGGCCCGGATCGCGCCGGCAAGCTCGCCGCGGGGGTGGAACGCGCGCTCCGCGAGGCGGCCGGCCTCGACCCGGTGCTCGGCGAGGAGCAGGCGGAGCTGCTGCGGTTCGTCGACCGGATGGTGGCCTCGGCGGAGTGCCGCGACCTGCTCGACGGCGAGGACACGGCCAGTGGGGCGCTCGCGTTCCCGCCGTGCCGGCGGCGGATCCGCCCCCTGGCGCCGGACCGGGCCGCACGGATGTGGCTCAGCCGGTTGCAGGTCCTGCGCGAGACGGCCGGCAGCGGGCGGACACCTGTCGGTACCGATGCCGCGCGGGGTTGATTCCCGCCGGCTCGCGGAGGGCCTGCCGGCCGTCGACCTGCCGGCGGCCGCCTGCACGCTGGTGCTGGCCGCCGCCGTTGCGGCTGCCGTCGCGGTGGCCATGGTGCGCCTCACGCAGCCGGACCCGCCGCGGATCGCGAGCGTGCGGCTCGGCGAACTGACCGCCCGCTTCGCGCTCGACGTGGCCAGTGACGCCAGTTCCGGGGAAGCGGCGACAGCGGAGGCCCGGCGCTGGGCCGCGGCCCTCGAACAGGCACTCCGAGCGACCGCAGAGCGGCACGGTGCGGTCCTGCTGCCGGCCCGGGCCGTTGCAGCAGGCGCGCTCGACCTGACGGCCGATGTCGAGCTGACACTTCTCCGTTTGCTGGAAGAGCCCGAGGCGGATGCAGGGGTTGCGCCGACAGGAACACGGCCATGACGACGCGATCCCGCAACCGGGTGGTCGTGGCCATGGCCTCGCTTGCGGCATTGTGGCTGTTGGCCGCTTCGCGCGTGCACGTCAACGCAAGCTGGTCGGACGGGGCCTGGGGCTACCTCGCGCTGCCGATCGTTGGGGATCCCGGCATCGGCGACGTCGTCCTGTTCGACCCGCCGGCGGGGATCGGCGCGGACGTGCCGTACCTGAAGACCGTGCGCGGGCTGCCCGGCGCGCGCATCGAGGTCTGGTCTGATCGCGCGGTGTCGGTCGACGGCCTGGTGCTCGGAATTGCCAAGACGGAGGCCCGCGACGGCCGTCCGCTCGCAGCGATCGCGCCCGGCCCGGTGCCGCCCGGCCACTACTTCCTCCACGGGCCGCATCGCGACAGCCACGACAGCCGCTACGCCGAGATCGGGTTCGTCCCGCGCGAGGGCGTCCGGGCGCGGGCCGTGGCGTTGCCCGATCTGCCGTGGCTTGGCCTGGAAGGGCCCCTGGTCGGACCGGAGGATCCGGCCCCGTGAGCGCTGCCTTCGCTCGGGTATCTGCCGTCGCGATCACGGTAGCGCTTGCGGTCCTGCCCCAGGTGCCCGCGGCAGCCAAGGACCTCGGCGTCCGCGGCGAGACCTGGGCGATCGCCGAGCCCGACCTGCTGCAGGCACTTGAAGCCCGCCTCCATGACTTGGAGCGATCGGGCGCCATGGCGGCGATCGAGGAGGAGGCGCGCGCCCGCGCCCGCGCGCGGGTCGAGGCGCCGCAGCCAGTGGCCGGGATTGCACCCGCAGCCACGCACCGCTCGCGCCTGGTCGACCCTTCGGTCGTCCTCGACCGCGACATCCGGCTGCCGGACGGAACGCTGCTTGCCGCCGCCGGCATGCGCCTCAATCCCCTGGAACACGCGCCGCTCCGCCGCGACCTCCTCTTCATCGACGGCCGCCGGCCGGGCGAAGTGTCGTGGGCGCTCGGTCGCCCGGGCCGAGCCACGATCGTGCTGCTCGCCGGCCGTCCGCTCGACCTCGCCCGCCGGCACGGCCGGCCCTTCTTCTTCGACCAGGGCGGGCGCCTGGCGGCCCGGTTCGGCCTGGCTGCGACGCCGGTCGAGGTTCGCCGGGAAGGTGCCCGCCTCCGCGTCACCGAGGTACCGATCCCGGACCACGGAGTGGGACCATGAGCCTCCGTCTGCTCACCCTCCCGGCCGCGGTGCTGTTGATGGGCCTGGCTTCCCCGGCCGCGGCACAGTCCTGCACCGGCCGCTTCGTGAACCCGATCGCCGACGTCTGCTGGGAGTGCCTGTTCCCGATCTCGATCGGGCCGATCTCCATCGGCAGCGCTTCCGGCGCGCCCGACACCCCGAACCCGTCCTCGCCGATCTGCCTCTGCGGCTCGCCGATCCCGCGCATCGGCCTCTCCCTCGGGGTCTGGGAGCCGGCGAGGCTCGTGGACGTGACGCGCATCCCATGGTGTTTCCCGAACCTCGGCGGACTCACGATCAATCCGGGCTTCCACGCGGCGCGCGGCCGGACGGGTTCCTCGGGCGGCGACGGCGCGGCGGGATCCGTCTGGCACGCGCACCTTTATGTGTACCCGCTCCTCTCCTGGATCGGGGCGCTCCTCGACATGGGCTGCCTCGAGGCCGGCAGCTTCGACATCGCGTGGACCTCAGAGCTCGACCCCGCGTGGCTCGACGACGAGCTGTCGTTCCTCCTCAACCCCGAGGCGGCGCTCTTCGCGAACCTCCCGGCGCAGGCCGCGTGCGCGGCCGACTGCACGGCCGCATCCACGGGGCTACCGCTCGACGCGCTCTTCTGGTGCGCTGGGTGCCAGGGCGGGATGTATCCGCTCACCGGCAACGTGGCGGCGCACGTGGGCGGGGTGCAGGCGTCGCTCCTCGCCGGCCAGCGCCTGCTCTACCGGCTGCACCGCGCCGGGCTCGCCTGGGGCACCTCGGGCTCGGCGGCGCTCTGCGCCCGGTACCCGATGCCGGTCATGCGGAAGTCGCAGTACCGCTGGCAAATGTCGCAGCCGGTGCCGGCGACGTCGCCGCTCACAGGCTGCAACCCGACGGGCCGGTCGTCGGTGCTCTGGGAGACGATGCGCGAGCTCCCTGTGGCCGGCGAAAACTTCGGCTACCTGCTGTGGCGCAAGCGCAACTGCTGTTTCCTGTGATCCGCGCGTTCGGTATGTCCGCCCGCCACCTCGGTGCCGTGCTTGTCGCCGCCGCCGCGACCCTGGTGTGCGGTAGCTCGGCATCCGCGGCAGAAGCGAACTCCGGCTACGCGGATCTCGCACGGAAACTCGCGGAGGAGGCTGCTGATCTGGTCGGCGGTGAAGCGCTCGACGCCTGGTCGCGAACAGTCTTGGAGCCGGCGCTCCCGGCCGTGCGGGACGATGCCACGGCCCAGGCACGGGGCGCGGCGACGGGCGACGTGCTGCTCTTCACCAGCCTCTCGGTGCCGGCCGCGAGCTGGCGCGCCTCGGCGCGAGACGCGGCCCTGATCGGCGCTCCACTGGTGCTGCGCGGCGTGGCCGGGGGAAGCCTCCCCGAGACTGCCCGGCGAATCGCCGGCCGCCTCGGGGACGCCAGGGTCGGCGTCGCCATTGACCCCAGGCTCTTCCGCCTGTTCGGGGTTGAGCGGGTTCCGGCCGTCGTCGTCGTGCCAGGGGGCGTGCCGTCCTGTCGGCAGCCCGGCTGTGCGGGGGACGCACCGCCGCCCTTCGACCGCGTGAGCGGGAACCTTTCCCTCGCAGCCGCGCTGGAAGCGGTCGCGGCGGAGGGCGACGCGGGCCGCGCGGTCGCGCGGCGACACCTGTCCATCCTCAGGGGGGCCGAACGATGAGAAGACGATGGATCGGCGCGGGCGCGGCCCTGTTGGCAGTGACCCTGGCCGGGACCGGGACAGTCCAGGCCGAGGATCCGACGGCCGCGGCCCGCGCCATCGGTCAGGCGGGCAATGCGGCCGCCGCCTCGGTCGCGCGGGATTCGTCGAACACGGCCGCGGTGCCGGGCTATGCCGGCACGAACCTGCCGGAGCGCAATATCGGTGCGAGCCGGCTCCAGCACGAGGGCCGGGCCCGGCTTGCCGATCCGGACGACCCGGGCGGTGCGGCCGGCAGGGCGGTGCAGGCGGGCGCCCACATTCGCCCGCCCGCGCAGGTGCCCGCCAGCGACCCCGAGGTGGTCCGCTCGGAGCGCATCGCCGCCACGCCGCAGGCCGCGGCGCACCGGGCGGACGGACTGGCCTCGGGCAGCGTCCAGGACTGCGACGCGACGGTGCAGGCCGCAGAGACGGGCGGCGCCTGCGGGTCCGTCCGCTACTGCGTCGGCGGCGGCTGCGAGACCGTCGAGCCCGAGGCGGGCGACGGGTTCGTGGAGGCCGCGACGAAACTCAACATGGTGATGGAACTCGGCGGGGACGAGTTCGACCGGGGCAGCCTTCGCTTCTTCACCGGTCAGCGCCGCGCCTGCACCATCCGCTGGGGCGGGCTCGCCAACTGCTGCCGGAACTCCGGGCTGCTGGTGGGACTGGGCAACTGCAGCCCCGGGGAGGTCGAGCTCGCCCGGGAACGCAACCAGGGCCACACGCACTACCTCGGGCAGTACTGCGCCAGGCGCGTCCTCGGGGTCTGCATCCGTCGCGACCGGGCGTGGTGCGTCTTCGGCTCGAAGCTCGGGCGCATCTTCCAGCAGCAGGGCCGCCGCCAGCTCGGAATCGGCTGGGGGAGCTGCCGCGGCCTGACCGTGGCGGAGATCCAGAGCGTCGACTTCGACGCGCTGGACCTGAGCGAGTTCACCAGCGACCTGCTCGACGGCGCGACCGAGCCGTCGGTCGATCTCCCGGAGACCAGCCCCACGCAAACGCTCCTGCGGGACCGGATCCGCTCGTTCTACCAGCAGGGGAACTGAGGTGGGGACCCTCCTCCGCTTGGCGCCAGGCGTGCTGCTCATTGCGCTGGCTGCTCCCCCGGCCGACTCCGGGGAGTGGCGCGCCTGGTGTGGGGAGGGGCTCGGCTGGCACTTCTACTGCGACCGGGACGACGCTCCCGACGAGGCTCCTTCCGTGATCCCGCCGGAGGTGGCGCCGTCGTCCGCGCACGCGCGCATCCTGGAGATGCGCCGCGAGCTCGAGGAGGCGCGCGCCACGGCGATCCTCGATCCGTCGCCGGCGCACGTTACCGCATACCTGCGCCTCCAGCAGGCGGCGCTGCAGAGATCGGCGGCGTTTTCCGACAGCTTCCGGCGCACCGTCTGGGCGACACCGGACCTCGACTACACGCTCCAGCGCCCGGTGGGCGCGCTCGCGAAACAGCTCTGGTCGGACGAGCGCAGGGCTGCCCGGGACGCAGCACTCGCGCGACTGGGTGAGCGCTACGGGCTCATCTACCTGGGCGATCCCGCCTGCGCCGCGTGCCGGGTGTTCGGGCCGCTGCTCCGCGCGTTCGCGCTCCGGCACGGCCTCGACGTGCTCGCGGTCTCGATGACCGGGGAGGCGCTCGAGGGCTGGCCCGAGGCCATGCCCGACGACGGGCGCGCCGAGAGGCTCGGGTTCGCGGGCTCCCCGCTGCCCGCGGTCGTGCTCTTCGATTCCACGACGCAGCAGGTGCTTCCCGTCGGTTTCGGCGTCCTGGCCGAGGACCAGCTCGCGGAACGGATCTTCGCGCTCACGTCCCTGGAGGCCGGCCATGACTATTGATCAGGCTCCGCGGGGCCTCCGCGCCGCCATCACCGCATGCGCGTGTTGGCTCGCGTGCGCGCCGCCGGCCGCGGCCGACGTGCTCTCGGAGATGAACCGCTTCTGGCAGGGCGCCGCCGTCAACACCACCGGGCCCACCGCCTTCGAGGGGCAGGCCTCCGGGCATTGGACGCTCGGCAACCTCTACCTCCGCTCCCCGGTGCGCGCCGAGCCGATTGCGACCGTGAACCTGCCGTCGTTCCGGGCGGGGTGCGGCGGCATCGACGCGTTTGCCGGGGCGTTCTCGTTCATCGATTCCGACCAGCTGGTGGCGTTCGCGCGGGCGATCGCGCAGAACGCGGCCGGCTTCGCCTTTGAACTCGCTCTCGAGACCATCTCGCCCGTCATCGCCGAGACGATGTCCAAGCTCCGCGCGCTCGCGCAGTGGGCCAACAACCGGAACGTCAACTCCTGCGAGACGGCGCAGGCGCTGGTGGGGGCCGTGTGGTCCAGGAACGACCGGGCCTCGGCCGCGATCTGCGCCGCGGTCGGCACGTCGCAGGGGATCTTCTCGGACTACGCCGCGGCGCGCCACGGGTGCGGCGCCGACGGCCAGCGCCACTCGACCCTGGCCGCGGCCTCAGGCGAGATGGCGGAGCAGGTGCCGGTCAACGTCAACTACGCTTGGAAGACGGTGCAGTCGTCGTCGTTCCTGGCAGGGGACACGCAGCTCGCGGAGTTCGCGATGTCCGTCTCCGGCACCGTGATCGTGACGGCGCCCACGGCCGACAGCGACACCTCCGGCCCGCGCGTCCGGGTCCTGGAGCCGCTGGCGCTCGACCGCAGGGTTACCGAGGTTCTGATGGAAGGCGGCGGCGACCTCCCCGTCTACCGCTGCGACACGACGGCCCGGTGCCTCAACCCGACGCAGGGCAGTGTCACGGTGCCGGCCGACCGGGGATTCCGCGCGCGCGTCGCGTCGCTGCTCCGCGACCTGGTCGCGGCCGTGCGCACCGACACCGCGCCGCCCGCGGCCGCGCTTGGCTTGGTCAACCTCACGACGTTACCCGTCTACCGGGTCGCCAACGCGGCGGCCGCGTATCGGGGCGCGGTCGTCGACCAGGAGATCGACGCGCTCGCCGAGGCGGTCGCACTCGACCTCCTCCAGGTCTGGATCGCCGATCTTCACCGCACCGTCGAGGAGCGCGCCGGCACCCTCGACATCGCCGACGGCGACCAGCTCCGGCGCTGGCGCGCGGGGCTCCGCGCCAACCGCACGGCACTCGCCCGCCACCGCCACGAGGGGCTCGAGCGGTTCAACACCGCGCTCGCCGTCGTGGAGAAGCTCCGCCTGATCGAAACCGAGCTCGCGGGCGCCCTCTCGGCCGACCTCCGCGCGGCGCTCGCGTTTGCCCGCGGCGGCGCCGGGGCGGGCTCCCGCTGACACCTTCTATATGTACGAGCTCTTCACCCTCGGCGGCGGGCCGTATCTCGTCGACTTGCTCAACGCGGTCGCCGCGATCACGTCGGGCGGTGCGTACGTGACGCTCGCGCAGCTCGCGGGCGCGGGCGGGGTCGCCTGGGTCGTATTCCGCACGGCGTTCGGCGGGAGCTGGCGCGACAACGCCAAGTGGATCCTCCTCTTCGTCACCGTCTGGGGCGCCATGATCGTGCCGAAGGCGACGGTCAGGGTGGTGGACCGGCTGGACCCGGCGCTGGCGCCGGCGGTCGTCGCCAACGTGCCGATCGGATTGGCGCTGTTCGCCTCGGTCACGTCGCAGGTGGGCGACGGGCTCACGCGGCTCACCGAGCAGGCGTTCACCCTCCCGAACGACCTCGCCTACCGCCGCCACGGGCTGATCTTCGGCGCCCGCCTCGCCGCCACCGCGACCCGGCTCGAGGTGACCGACGCGGTGTTCGCCCGGAACCTCCGGAACTTCACGCGCCAGTGCGTCTTTCACGCGCTGCTCCTTGGCCACATCTCGGCCGACGACCTGCGCGAATCGACGGACATCTGGGCCCTGGTCACCGCCGGGGGCTCGCCGTCGGCAGGGGCGTCGCCCGCGCGGATGTTCGAGTTCGCGACGCGCCAGCCGGCGGGCGCCACCGGCGCCACGCCCGTCGACAGGGAGATCGTCACCTGCCGGGACGGCGCCGGGCGCCTGAACGCCGCCTGGGCCGCAGAGATCGCGCGCGCCGGCACGCTGTTCGGGCGGCGCATCTTCCCGGACGCGAGTACCCAGGCGCTGGCGCGGGCCGAACTGCTGGCGGCGCTCCCCGCGGCACACGACTTCCTGATCGGCGCCTCGCGCTCGGCCGCCGAGATCCTCCGCCAGCAGATGGTCCTCAACGCCGTCCACGACGCGGGCGAGCAGTGGGCGGCGGAGGCCGGCAATGCGGCCGCTCTCCAGACCTACACGGAGGCCCGCGCGGAGGCGCAGACGGCTGCGGCGTACCGGGCGATCGGCAGGCAGGCCGAGACCTGGGTGCCGCTCTTGCGGATCGTCTTCGAGTGCCTCTACGTGGGCGCCTTCCCGCTGGCGGTGCTCCTGATGTTGACCCCTGCGGGGGTCACGATCTTCCGGAGTTACGTGACGGGTCTGATCTGGCTCCAGAGCTGGGGGCCGCTCTACGCGATCCTGCACCGGATCAGCATGGGGGAGGCGGCCGAGCGGATGCAGGCGGCGGCACTCATGCCGGACGGCGACGTGGGGATCTCGCTGGTGGCGCAGGCCGGGATCCGCGCCGTTGCAGCCGACGTCGCGGTCATGAGCGGGTACCTCTCGATGTCGGTGCCGTTCCTGGCGGCGGCGCTGGCCTACGGGCTCTCCAAGGCCACCGTGCTCGCGACCTCGGTGCTCGCGGTCGGCCAGGACGCCGCAACGTCGGCCGCGCACGAGGGCACGACCGGCAACCTCTCGCTCGCCAACACGCAGTGGGACACGCACCGGTTCGCGAGCCAGGAGGGCCGCCAGCTCCGGACTTCGGCGCACGTCGACACCGACCGGTACACGGGCTACGCGCCGGCGGGTGCGGGCTTCACGGTGACGCCGGACGGTACCGCGGTGGCGGACATGGGGAGCGCCACGAGCCGGGTGCCGGCGGCGGGGGTGCGCCTCTCGGAATCGCTCGCCGTCTCGCACGAGGAACGCTCGGCCGAGGCCCGGTCGATGGGCCGGAACTGGGACGTGCAGGCGGCCACGGCGCGTACGGCTGCGGCCACCGACGCCACGCAATTGGTGGAGCGGTACTCGCACGACGTGAGCACCGGCACCGCGCACAGTCACGGGGTCGCCGGGAGCGAAAGCGCGGAAGTCCGCGAACTGGCGTCGCACGTCGAGAAGCTGGCCGAGTTGGGGAACCTCTCGAAGGACCAGACGATGACCCTGACCGGGGAGGCCTCGCTGGGCGGGGGCCTGCCCGGGTTCCTTCGCCTCGGTGCCCGCGGTTCCGCCACGTGGCGGGGGCAGACGGTCGAGCATGACGCCTGGAACCGCATGCAGGAGTACGACCGCCAGCACGGTGTGACCGATCTCTGGTCGCGGGTCCAGGAGGCGTCCAGGCGCTACTCGACCTCGACGGGCGACAGCGAGCTCGCGAGCCTGGAGGAGAGCCTCGGCGCCAACCTCACCCGGATGCAGCGCTTCGAGGACCGCGCGGCGCTGAGCTACGGGGAATCGGAGCAGTGGTCGGAGCAGGCAGCCGCGGTGCGTTCGGACGCGCAGTCGATCGAGCGCGAGCTCGGGCAGCCGTTCTTCGCCTGGCTCGCCGGACGCGAGGGCACCGACGGCCGGCCGATCGGGGCGGGCGGGGCCATGCGCCTCGCCTCGCCCCAGACCCCTGAGGACGCCGAGGCGCTCCGCGAACATGCCGCCGCCTTCATCGCCGCGCGGTTCCCCGCGCCACCCGGGCCCGATCCTGCGTCCGTCGCTGGCCGGTCGGGGTTCGAGGCAGCGCGGGAAGACTTCGAGCAGGCCCACGGGCCGGCGGCCGGGACGGCGCATGCCGGCTGGGCGGAGGGTGTCCGCGCGCGTGCGGTGGGCGCCGGGGCACCTGGTCCGGGCGTTGCGACCGACAGTGCCGCCGCCGGCCGCGGTGACGTCGAGGCGGAGCTCGCCGCCCGCGAGGCGGACCGCCAAACTCGCGACGGGTCCGTGCGAAGCGACATCGGCGCCGGACGCGCCGCGATCGCAATGGAGAACGTGCGTCCGCTCCGCGAGCATGCGACTGAAGGGGTGCCGTTCGTCGGCGAGTGGCTGGCGGGCAAGCTCTACGGCACGGCCAGGAACAGCGCGCCGGATGCGGCGGAGCAACAGGCGGAAGAGAATCCGGCGGAGCGCCGATCGGGGCCGGATTGGGGCGGACCGTGAGGGTGACGCTAGTACGGGTTCCCGCGCATCAGCTGCTCGTCCTGTTCGGCAAGCCGCATGTAGGTGTAGGCACCGGTGCGTGTGCTCCAGTCGAACGTGTCGTGGTCCACGCCGGGTGGCTCGAATTCACGGAACGCCGACCAGTCGCCGCGGCGGAGACCCCGCCACAGCACATGGGCGATGCTGGCCAGGACCGTCCAGGCGAACGCTCCGAGCCAGACCGGCGCGAGGATGTCCTCCCCCGCCCCGACGGGCGCGCCGAGTGCCGTCGCCGCGCCCGCGCCCGCGATCCCGCCGAACACAAACGCGCGTTCGCGCCACGTGTGGCGTATGCGCGGATTATCTCTCTTTGTCCGTACTCTGTGCATGACCGCGCAGTATACGCACGAGGACCCGCGATGGAACCCCTGCCGCCGGCAGCGGGCCGGCAGCCGCACCCCGAAGGAGTGTCCTGATGCTGAACGTCAACCGCGTGACCCTGCTCGGCCATGTCGGGCGCGATCCCGAACTGCACACCGGCGCGTCCGGCGACCGGGCCGCCCGGTTCAGCCTCGCCACCACGGAACGGTGGAAGGACCGGGCCGGGGAACTCCAGGAGCGGACCGAGTGGCACCGCATCATCGTGTTCGGGGGACAGGTCGGCGTGGTGGAGGAGCGGGTCCGCAAGGGGGCCGCGGTCCTCGTCGAGGGCCGCCTCACGGTCCGCGAGTACACGGACCGGCAGGACACGCCGAGGCAGGCGACCGAGATCATCGTCGCCGGCCCCCAAGGCATGGTGAATGTGCTGTCCACGGGATCCGAGCGCGTACCTGAACAGCAGGCGGGGGCCGCCGTCGCCGCGGCCGCCCCGAAACCCGTGACCGACAGCGTCGACTGGGCCTGACCGGGCCGCTGCGATCTTGAGGGCGCGCGATGCGCGGCATCGGCGGGAGCACGCTCCGGGGTGGCCAGACCGTCTTCCATGGCATCCGCATGTGGGGCCAGCTCCTGCAGGCGGGGATGATGCTCGCAGCCGTCACGGTGGTCGCGGTGCCGGCGTGGAACCTCTGGCACACGACCACGGGCTACGACTGGTACGCCGCCGGCCTGCTGACCCTCGCCGAGGCCAAGCTCGCGATCGGTTACCAGCCCGACTCCGGCCAGGTCGTCCGCGACCGCGATGGCGTCCGGCGGGTCCTCTCGATCCGAACGATCGCGTCGTCGGTCCCGGCGGCGCGCATCCGCGAGCGGATCCGCGACGAGGTGTTCCGGAGCGCGTGGCGGGGCGGGCAGGCGGGGGCCGGGGCGATCGCGCTGTTCCTCGCCTGGTTCTGGTACCGCGGCGTCCGGCTCGGGCGCCGGCACCGCGTGCGGGGCGCCGAGCTGGTGACCGCAGCGCAGCTCCGCCGTAGGATCCGGCCGTACCGCCGGCGCCTGCTGGAGTGCCTGCCGGGCATCGAGCGGACCCGGGCCTACCGGATCGCGGGGATCCCGTTCCCGCCCCGGAGCGAGACCCAGCACACGATCGTCTCCGGCACCACCGGCTCGGGCAAGACCGTGCTGATCTCCGACCTCGTGGCGCAGATCCGCAGCCGCGGCGAGCGCTGCGTCCTCTACGACAAGATGGGGAGCTACACGCGCACGTTCTTCGATCCCGCCCGCGACGTGCTCCTCAACCCGCTCGACGCCCGGGCCCCCCGCTGGTCGCCGTTCCTGGAAGCCCGCAATCCCCGCGACTTCGACATGATGGCGGCCGCGCTCATCCCGCACCCGCGCGACAGCGCCGACCCGTTCTGGGTGACGGCCGCCCGGCAGCTCTTCGCGCACGGCGCCGCGGTACTGGCGCAGAAGGGCGTCACCGAGAACCGGGTGCTCGTCGACCACCTCCTGAAGGCCGACCTCACGGCGCTCGCCCGGGCGATGGAGGGGACGGTCGCGCAGTCGATCGTCGACCCCGACAACCCGAGGACCGCGCTCAGCGTACGCGCGATGCTGACCGCGAACGTGAGCGCGCTCGAGTTCCTGCCCGACGAGGGCGAGCCGTTCTCGATCCGGGAGTGGGTGTCCAGGGAGGACGGGGACGGGTTCCTGTTCCTGACCTCGCGCGGCGACCAGCACGCGAGCCTTCGGGGCCTGATCTCGACGTGGCTCGAGATCGCCGTCAACGCGATGCTCTCGCTCGACCAGGCCGGGGACCGGCGCATCTGGGTGATCCTCGACGAGCTCCCGACCCTCCACCAGGTCCCCTCGCTCCAGCCGGGCCTCGCCGAGAGCCGGCAGTTCGGGGGTTGCTTCGTGCTCGGCGTGCAGGTGGCCGCCGCGCTCCGCGACCTCTACGGGCGGAACGGCGCGGAGACGATCTCGGGGCTCTGCGGCACCCGCGTCGTGCTCGCCGCGCCCGACCGCGACACCGCACAGTGGTCGGCCGACAGCCTGGGGCGCAGCGAGGTCGAGGAGGTCGCCGAGAACGTCAGCTACGGCGCCAACACGATCCGCGACGGGGTGTCGCTCACCCCGCGGCGGGAACTCCGCGCGCTCGCACTCCCCGCCGACATCATGCGCCTCCCGAACCTCCACGGATACCTGAAGTTCCCGGGGCCGTACCCGGTGGCGTCGATCGTGCTGAGGCCGGTCGGGCGCCCGGCACTGGCGCCCCGCTTCGTGCCGCGCGAGGACCGTGAACCGGCACCCGGTACGGGCGACAGCCCCGTCCCCGGGCCGCCGGCCGCCCCGCCCCGCGACGGGGCCGACGCCCTGCCATGGCCGAATGAGCCGGACACCAGCTGGCCCGAATGCAGCCCTGCGGAGCCTGTTGCCGGAACCGACACCACGCCTGCGGATGACGGCAACGGCGCGGCGTGCGAGCCCGCCGGACTTGCAACGGCTCCGGAAACCGGGCGCGAGAAGACCGCCCCGCCGGCGATCCAGCCAACGCCTCGCGAGACAGGCGCGCCGCGCGACGGGGCCATCCCGCCGCCCGGGACGGACGACTGGGCCTGACGTGCTCTCGATCGGCGCCATCGCCTCGGCCGCGCAGGGGGCGAGCTACTACGAGCAGGACGGCTACTACACAAAGGACGATCCCGAGCACCGGGAGGCCAGCGCCTGGTTCGGCAAGGGTGCGGAGGCGCTGGGGCTCAACGGTCCGGTCGACTCCGACACCTTCCGCGCGATCCTCGAGGGCAAGGTCCCGGACGGGTCCGGGACCGAGCTCGGCAGGCGCGGCCCGGACGGCGAGATCACGCACCGGCCCGGCCGCGATCTCACGTTCTCGGCGCCGAAGTCGGTCTCGATCGCGGCGCTCGTAGGCGGCGACGCGCGCATCGTCGACGTCCACGACCGGGCGGTGAAGGCCACGCTCGCCTGGGTGGAGAAGAACGCCGTTGAGGCCCGGGTGCAGGACCCGGAGACCGGCCGCATGGTGCGGACGGGCGGCCAGAAGACCGTGGTCGCGGCCTTCCGCCACGACACGTCGCGCAACCTCGATCCCCAGCTGCACACGCACGCCGTGATCGCCAACATGGTCCAGGGCGAGGACGGCAAGTGGCGCTCGATGGCGAACGAGAAGCTCTACGAGTCGAAGATGCTGCTCGGCGCGCTCTACCGCAGCGAGCTCGCGGCCGGGCTTGCGCGGCTCGGATACGGCATCGAGAAGACCCACGCGGACGGGCGCTTCGAGATCGCGGGCGTCTCGCGCGAGGTCGTGGAGGCGTTCTCGACGCGGCGTCAGGAGATCGAGGCGGCGGTGGCGGAGCGCGGGCTCGGCGCCCCGGCGGACAATCCCCGCCACGCCGAGCGCGCGGCGCTGATGACGCGCGCGACCAAACGCGAGGTCGACCGCGGCGAACTCCGCGACATCTGGCAGCGGCAGGCCGTCGACCTCGGCCTCGACGCGGGAGCGCTGGCGGCGGAGGGCGGAGCAGGCGCAGCCACGCCTCCACTAGACCGGGCGGGGGAATCGCTCGCGGATGCCCGGACTGCACCCGAGGTTGCGGTCGTCGGTGGGTCGAAAGGGACTGCACCGGGGGGTGACGGGCCGGCAAATGCACCGGCGCCGGGGGATGCCAGGGCAACTGGCGTTGGGCATGTCCCCGGGCATGCGGTGGCCGCGGAGGCGGTGACTTGGGCACTCGACCACCTCTCGGAGCGCGACGCCGTGTTCCGGCGCACCGCGCTCCTCGCCGCGGCGCTGTCGGTTGCGCCCGGTACGCTCACCATCGAGGCCGTGGAGCGGGAGGTGGCAGCGCGGGAGGCGGACGGCACGCTGCACGCGGTGCACCTGCCGGGTGCCCGGGACTCGCTGGCCACCGACCGCACGGTGGGCGAAGAACGCGAGACAATCGCCCTGATGCGCGCGGGCGAGGCCCGCGGGAAGGCCCCGATGCGGAGCTGGGTCGTCCGGGGGCACCTCCGTCGGGGACCGCTCACGGCGGGGCAAAGGGATGCCGTGCAGCTGATCCTGTCGGCGAGGGATCGCGTGGTGGGGGTCCAAGGCTACGCCGGGACGGGCAAGACGACCATGCTCGACCGGGCGCGCACCCTCGCGGAGAAGAAGGGATGGCGCATGGTGGGCCTGGCACCCTCGGCGTCGGCGGTGCAGACGCTCGCCGCGGAGGCCGGGATCGGGTCGCAGACGCTACAGGGGTTCCTGGCCCGAAACGCCGGCGTCGCCGCGGGGCGCGTCACGAGACGCAGTGTGCGCGCGCTACGGGCCGCCTTCGCGAAAACCATCCTCGTCGTGGACGAAGGCTCGCTGGCCTCCACCGTGCAGGCCGGGGATCTGCTCCGGATCGCGGACGAGCTCCGCATCCCGCGGGTGGTTCTGGTGGGCGACGCGAAACAGCTCGACGCCGTGGATGCCGGGAAGCCCTTCGCCCAGCTCCAGGCGGCCGGCATGCCGACAGCGGTGATGGACGAGATCCTCCGCCAGCGCGACCCGGCGCTGAAGGAAGCGGTGGAGGCGAGCCTCCGGGGCGAGATCCGCCGCGCCTTCGACAGGCTCGGCGCCAACGTCACGGAAACCGGATCCCGCGACATCGCGGGCACCGTGGCCGAACGTTGGCTGGCGCTCACGCCGGAGGCGCGGGAACGGACCGGCGTCATGGCCCCGAGTCACGAGCTCCGTCTGAAGATCAACGGCCATATCCGTGACGAACTCGCGCGCGAGGGCCGCCTGCACGGTCCGGCCGTCGGGGTCGAGCGGCTGGTCTCGAAGGGGTACACGCAGGCCGAGAAGGCACTCGCCGGGAACTACGCGAAGGGTGACGTGGTCGCCTTCTACCGGGACTACCAGCGGATCGGCGTGGCGAAGGGCGACGAGCGCCGCGTCTCGGGCGTCGATCACGCCCGCCGTGCCGTGCTGATCGACGACGGCAGGGGCGGGACCGTCGCCTGGAAGCCGGCGCAGATCGGCGGCCGGAAGGGCGGCACGGAAGTATACCGGGCGGAGGGGATCGAGCTCCGCGCGGGTGATCGCATCCGCTGGACGCGGAACGACGCGGGCCTCGGGGTGGTCAACAGCCGCACCGCCGAGGTGCTCGCCGTCGGCAACGGGCGCGTCGCGTTCCGCCTGGAGGATGGCCGTAACCTGGTCATGGGTGACGGCGACCCGCAACTGCGGCATCTCGACCACGCCTGGGCGTCGACCGCGCACGCCTTTCAGGGACGCACCGTCGACAACGTGATCGCCGCGATGGAGGCCCGGCACCCGCACCTGACGACGCAGAAGGGCTTCTACGTCGAGATCAGTCGCGCCCGGGACCGTGCGGAGCTGGTCACCGACGACGCGGGCGGGCTGTGCGCGCAGCTCCAGGCGGCCACGGGCGAGCGCATCGCGGCGCTCGAAGGTATCGGGGAGATGCCGCGGGAGGCGCGGGACCGGCCGGCGGACGCTGCCCACACGCGCGACACGGCGTCGGAGGAACGCACGGCGGGCATTGCCGCCGGGCCGCGGACCGGGTCCGGTTCGCGGACCACGGAACGGGAGTCGGCCGATCGGGAGCGCAGCCGGGGTCAGGAGCCTGACCTTGGGCTGTGAGGACCGTCGGCGGCGGTTCAGGGTTTCCTGTGTGAACCTGCCGCCCGCCCACGCGTAACCGCATGCCCGGGAGGGAGTTGATGGAGCAGAGACCGGCACGACCCGCGGGCACGGCGGGCAACAGGGGCGGGCAACGGCTGCCGCGCACCATCCGTTTTACCGACCATGACTGGGACCGGATTGAGACGTTCGCCGTGATGCGGGGCATGACGGCCCCCGAACTGGTGCGCACGGCCGCCATCGCCGCGGTCGGGGCGGGGCCAGTCGTGGCCGGTGCCGACGACCGGCTGGCTCGGCAGGTCGACCGGATCTTCCGGTACACGCACATCCTGGCGACCGCTTTGCGGAACGAGATGATCGGGAACGGCCGCGGGGAGGAGCTGGAAGAGCTGGTCCGCTCGGCCCGCGCGCTGCACGACGAGCTGCGGGCCGGCCCTTCGGACTGAGCAGTCCTGCCGTCGGGCGAGGCATCCCCGGCGCGATCCCATCGCCGAAATGGCAAGGTTCGGGGCCGGTGGCCCTACCGGGACCGGTCAGACATGAGCGTGCGTGTGGCCCCTTGCACGTTGCCAGCCTTCCGGCAGCGATGCCGATCGGCACGGTTGACGCCGGCCAGTGGGACTTGACTTGGTTCCTGGAGGTTAGGGGATTACGTAGGAAAGTGCCGAACGCCTGACTTGCTCGGCACTTTCCTGTAAGATCGGGCCAGTTAGGAGAGACCGACAGATGGCCCGCAAATCACCCGGAAAGTCCCGCCGCAAAGGCATTTCACTGGTACAGATTTTCAAGCGTTTCCCGGACGACGCGACCGCCGAAGCATGGTTCATCAAGCGGCGTTGGCCTAAAGAGATTGCCTGCCCGCATTGTGGCTCCATGAACGTTCAGACCGGCGCAAAGCACAAGACCATGCCCTACCGCTGCCGCGAGAAGGAATGCGCCAAGCGGTTCAGTGCGAAGACCGGCACGGTCATGGAAGGTTCCAAGCTCGGTTTCCAGACTTGGATGATCGCCACCTACCTGCTGTCCACGTCGTTGACGTCGGTATCCAGCATGAAGTTGCACCGCGACATGAACATCAACCAGCGGAGCGCATGGTTCCTCGCGCACCGGCTCCGCACCGCGCTGACCGAAGACGGAACCGAATTCAGCGGCCCCGTGGAAGCCGACGAGATGTATGTTGGCGGTATCCGAAAGAACATGAGCAACCGGAAGCGGAAGGAACTGGCTGGCACTGGCCGGGGCGGTTCCGACAAGGCCGCGGTCGTTGGCGTGAAGGATCGGAAGACCAATGAAGTCCGCGCCCGCCACGTTCCGGCTACCGACTATCGGAACGTTCCCGGCTTCGTCGCAGTCAACACCAAGCCCGGTTCCAAGGTCTACACGGACGACGCACCGATCTACGACATTCTGGAAGCGTGGTACGACCACGAAACAGTCAAGCACTCGGTATCCGAGTACGTCCGGGGCCAAGTCCACACCAACGAAATGGAATCCGTCTGGAGCATGTTCAAGCGAGCGCACAAGGGGACGTTCCACAAGATGTCCCCGAAGCACCTGCAGCGGTACATCGACGAATTCTCCACGCGCCACAATCTGCGGGAGCGTGACACCATCGAGATCATGGCGGCCGTCACGACCGGCGGCGTTGGCAAGCGGCTGAAGTACGCCGACCTGATCGCCCACAATGGGCTGGACTCGGGAGCAAGAAAATGACCGACGGCGAGAGAATCGAACGCGAACGGGAGTGGGTGAAGGCACGGTACGCCTGCACTGTCGATGCGGCATTCAAGACGTTGGTTGCTGTCATTGAATCTGACGTTCAGTCATTCAACAGATTGTCTAGCAATGACGATTGCGAAGTGAAGCACGTCGATTACCGGACAGTGACCTTTAGCCGGGGAAGTCGCGTAACGGCTGTGTCTATCTCTGGGCAAACAATCGAAGTCAGGCCCATGCGCAGCAACGCCATCCTGAAGGTGATCCATATCACGCCGAAATGGAACGAAGAATCCATGTCCTGTGATTTAGTAATTGACGGAAAGGCCATGTCCATGCACCGAGCCAGCCAAAGGGCAATCGGGGACATTCTGTTTCCGCGGGGGGACACTTGATTAGATCCTCCCCCAGGTTCGTGATTTCAGCACTCATCATGCTGTCTGCGCCCTTCGCTTATGGCCAGGAGCCGGAGGGTGTTTTCAGCGATAGCAGCACGCGTGAACTATGCCTTGAGTTAGCTATTTGGACGCTTCCAAAAATTGGTGAGAAATATGGCGAAGATTCACACGGCTCGATTCCCGCTCACATATTCCGGCCAGCAGCACTGAGTTGTTTTCTTACCATCGACAATGCCGGATATTTGATCGTCTATCCAAATAACTCCGATGAAGGAATCATCGTCAAATACCAAGTGGACAAATTCAGTACGTTCGAGACGGATTTCGATTGAAGTGCCTTCCGTCAAGATCCCTGCCGCCCATCGCAATGATGAGTAAGGCATGGCAGACGCGCTCACTGTCGCCATCGGTATCTGGGTCGCGATCGTGATCCTGTACGCCCTGTTCGAGATGACGTGCGCCGTGTTCTTTACCCGCCGCTAATTCTGGGAGACAACAACATGACTACCGAAGACCGAAAACCGCCCGAGGAGGTCAAGATCGTACGCCCTGACTACCAGCCAAGCCGGGCGGAACTGAACGAAGATATGCGGGTTGATGCGTCGTTCGATGAGGCCGTGGACGCGCTCGCGAAGCCGGTGAGAATCCGGTACGTCAAAGAACCTACTTCCTGAGACCCTGACATGGAATGGTGGCAGTGCTTCGCGGGCGCGGGAGCCTTCTCTTGTCTAATTCTTCTTTTCAGGATGGTGCAAAAAGACACGCTCTATCTAGCGCAGGAAGCGAGACATGACATCGTGGGGATCGCCGGGCGCGTTGTCAGCGCGTTCGTTTTTCAATTCGTGCTGTGGGGCGTGCTATTGGGCACGCCCGTCTGGTTCGGGTACTGGTTGTTCTTCGACTAGGCAGATTTTCGGCACTTTCCTACATAATCCCCGGAGGTTACGGGAAACCGGCTCCAACAGTCATCTGGCCCTGCTTCCTCATACCATCAGATGGCCATCCACCGCGAGTCCGCCCGACGGTTACACTGCTCCGGCTACGACAAGTCGGATGCAAGCATCCCTTCCCTGAGCGAATTCATGGACTGCCACCAGGTCGAGTGGCGCCGGAGCAACGTCTCGTCGTCCGAAATGGGCACGTGGCGAGGCAAACCCTACCCCTGGATCGTGCCCCGGTGCTTGTGGGAGGAGGGCCTCTGGCCCGGCATCCGCAAAGGCTCCGACAACCCGCTCGCAACCTATCTCGAGTGTTCGGGGGTGCAGAAGCACAGCGGCGTGCACAATTTGAAGAGCTCTTGGGTTCTGTGCGCCAACCTGTATTTCCCTTTCCGAAGGTCGGATCAGGACCGTAGGCTGCTCGCCTCGTTCCTCCGGCAGCACGTTGCTCGTCCGATCACGTCTCTTGAAGCAATCGAGCTGGAGTATTCCGAGTGTGAGGATGGCGAATTACATCCTTCGCGACTCCTCGGAGAAACCGGCGGAAGCCGGGGTGCCGGGCAGACGTCGCCGGATCTCGGGCTGAAAGTGAACGACGGACGGGGGCTGGTGCTTGTGGAGAGCAAGTTCACCGAGCCTGATTTCTCCAGATGTTCCGCACGAAATCACAAGGGCAGCGCTCGGCGGGCGGGAAACCCGGATCCTGATCGATGTGACCAACCGCTAAAGGTGCTGTGGAATCCCGCGGGTCAGTGCCATCAGTCGGCGTGGCGCCGGCGGTACTGGGAGCATCTCGCCGCCGTGACCGACCGCGAAGCCCTGGCGGCCATGCCTTGTTGCCCCGCCGCCCGCCGTGGTTATCAACTGTTCCGCCAAACTGCCCTGGCTGAGGGCATCGCGCGGTCGGGGAAATACGACCTGACCGTGTCCGCAGTCGCCGTTGATGAGCGCAATGAAGATCTGAACAGATGCCTGCGGAAGCTCGGATTGTCCGACCTACACGGGTGGGGGAAGGTATTCAGGGGGCAAGCGGTGTTTGCCGTGTTCACCCACCAGCAATGGCTGGAATGGGTGAGGGAGCATGACCGCGAGGGCCGCTGGCGCCAGTGGCTGTCCTGGATCGGCGACAGATACGCAATGTGAAGGGCCGCCCGTCAAGTTCCTCGTGCTTCAGACAAGTGAGGAAGTGGACGCCGTGGGAGGTTCGCTCGGTCAACTCGGCCAGATCCAGCGTCATGCTGCCGCTGCAGAAGTAGAGATCGTCGGCCGCAGTGCCACGGCGCCAGCCTCGCCCTAGTGGCGGCCTTTGCTGAGGTACGTGCACCTGGCGCCCGCTCGGAAAGAGAGTTCGGAGCACGACAGGCCTCGCCGGATGTTGGTTGGACACCATGTTCGAGTGCGCGATCCTGCGTCGATTGCCAGCCTAAGTTACGGCGCGGGAGGGAAGCCGGACGGGCAAGGATCCGCGAGGCCGTACGAATCCGGAACGAAATGCAGAGGCTTGACACCAGTGGTGATAGCATCCCGGCTGTATGCAATCCGCACACATCCGCGTATGCAAATCGCATTCACCGAATGCAAACCGTTTACATGCGGTGCCGACAGCAAGGAAACATCAGGGTCGCAACGCGTATGCAAATGGCATTCGCTCGCCCCGCAACCATCAGGCCCCTCAAGGGGCCTAGAGTGCCCTTCAGGGCACGCAATAGCGCGTAAGCGCGCACCCGCAGGGACCTGCGTCGGGTGTGCCCCCGAAACTCCTGCAGGGAGTTAACGAAGACGTTGTGCTCCCAACGCCGCCATCGGCATGCCGTTCGCCGCTAGAAGGAACTGAGCCTTCGCGGCGCTTGAGCGGTGCGCCAGCCACCCACTTGCGGAAACAGTGCTTGAACAGCCTTTCGGCTTCCGGGCGGCGCGCAATGAGGCAGCAGGACGCGAAGTATTGGGCGAAGGGCACTGCCGACGAGGTGTCTCCATTGGCCTTTGCTCCGTACTCGTCAAGGTACATGTGCGGAAGCGCCGTACGACGGTTCCGGGCCACCCGTCGCTAATCACAGTGCCGTCCACCGACATCGCGGGAGCGACAAGACTGGTCACCGGAGCCACGGTGGCCTGAACTATCTCTGGGAACGGATCATCGGCGAAGCTATCGAATCACTGTGGAAGAAGCGTCGTGAGAGGAACGCATACTGTAGAGGGGTTCGACGGGCGGACCTGCCGCCCGACGGACCCAAGGATCGCTCTACACGTTGTTCGAAACCATGTCCTTCCATCGGGGATGCGATGCGGTATTCGCGCGCTCGAAACCGGCGGTTGAGAATGTCACGTGGGCGACCGGCGACGTGCGAGCCCGCCCGTCAGGCGTTGAAGATCATCTAGGCCGAACCGCGCTTGGCGTGAGAGCGGGAATGGCTCTACCTCAGTAGGGTGTGCCGTCCTTGCGTGTGAACTGCCATTTGCCGTTCGCGCCCATGACGGCCTGAATGTCGTCCTGCGGATAGCTTCCCTCATCCCCTTCGGCACGATCGCCGACCTCGAGTATGACCACGTCCCGGTCGCTGCGGTTGAGGATGTGGTGCGCCTCGCCCCGGGCTGGGAAGCCGGCGCACATGCCGGCGGAGAGCGGCGTCTCGCCGGAAGGGGTTGCCAGGATCGCCTCGCCCTCCAGCACATAGACCAGTTCGTCCGACTTGCTGTGCGTGTGCATCAGCGCCGACTCGCCGCCCGGTGCGATCCTCGTCAGGTTCACGCCGACATTCTTCAGGTCGAAGAAATCGCCGAGCGCCCGCTTCTGCCGCCGCACCATGCGGCTGGCGAAGGGCTCCGGGTAGCTGGACGGCTTCGCGCGGGGCGGCACGTCCATGGCGGCAATTGCCACTGGCGCCTTGTCGTCGGCCATCGTTCATCTCCCCGGCGGTCGGCAGCGGACGTCGGTCCGGCCCGTTCTCGCAATGCATCCCCTCGGCGACGCTCCCTGGTCGGCGCTGCCCGCAGGCGCGTCCGGTGACCGCGCAGCGGGTTGGACGGCGTCAGCATGTGTGCGCGCTGCCGCTCACCCTCCCTCGTCTGTCCACCGGCTCATGACGATGCGCTTCTCGATGGCGTAGCCGAGCCCTTCGTAGAACAGGCGAGCCGCCGCGTTTTCCTCTCGGATCGTCAGGTTGACCCTGGGAGCACCGAGGCGGCGAAGCCAGGCTTCAGCATGGCGGATCAACCGTTCGCCCAAACCCCGCAGACGATGCTCCGGGGTGACCGCGACATAGTAGACCCAGCCCCGGTGGCCGTCATTGCCCACCATGATGCTGCCCGCGATGCCGCCGCTGTCTTGGGCGACGGCCACGAAAATCTCTGACGAGGCGTTGGCGCGCGCCCTCCCGATGTCGCCGAGCGGGTCGTTCCAGGACCGCACCAGCCCGCAGGCGCGCCAGAGTTCCGCGACGGTCTCCTCGTCCCCGTCGCAAATGGGACGGATCGCAAATGCTATCCCGTCCCCGCCTCTTTTGTACGTTGCAATTCTCCGCATGCCGCCTCCCTTGCTGACCGCTCCCCAGCGACAGGTCCGGTTCGAATGTCGGTGTCCCGGTGTTCGGGCTTGCGCCGGTAACCGGACCACCGGATGTAAGACGATCCCGCCCGCCGGCCGTCCCGCCGTTACGCCGGGCGGGCAATCCGACGGATAACCGCCTTGTCGGCGATGGGCAGATACACGGGGCGCCGTGCCCCAGCTATGCGCCCTTCAACAACCGGTCCAGCATGTCGAGCATCTCGGCGATCTCTACGTCAGACACGTTGAGCGCCGGCATGAAGCGAAGAGCGTCGGCGGCGGGGGCGTTGAGCAACAGTCGGTTCGCCAACGCCGCTTCGACCAGGGCAAATCCGTCCGTCCGCGGCCTCAGGTCGAGGGCGAGGAGCAGCCCGCGGCCGCGCACTCCGCCGAGTCCATGGTTCTCGCTGAGGGCCTCCAGGCCGCGCCGCAGCGTTCCCCCTGCATTCCGGACGCGGTCCAGAAAGCCCTCCGCAGTGAGCTGTTCGAGCACTGCGTTGCCGACCGCGGCCATGAGTGCGTTGCCGTTGAATGTGCCGCCCTGATCGCCGGGTTCGAAACAGCAGACCTGTTCCCGTGCGAGCAACGCGGCCAGCGGGGTTCCCGCGCCGATACCCTTGCCGAGCGTCAGGATGTCCGGCCGAACGCCGGCGTGCTCGAAGCAGAACAAGGCGCCGGTCCGTCCCATGCCGGTCTGGATCTCATCCAGGATCAGCAGGATTTCCCGCTGGTCGGCCAACGAGCGCAGTGCCCGCAAGTACTCGTCGTCGGCAGGCCAGACGCCGGCCTCGCCCTGGATCGGCTCCAGCATGATGGCGACGGTCCTGTCCGTAATCGCCGCTTCCATCGCCCCCAGGTCGTTCACTGGCACTTTCGGAAACCCCGCCACCTTGGGCTCGAACAGCCCGTCCCAGGCGGCCTTGCCCGACGCGGACATGGTGGCGAGGGTCCGGCCATGGAAGCCGTGGACGGTGGTGATGATCTCGTGGGCGCCGCCGCGGTACCTTGCGCCCCATTTCCGCGCGAGCTTAATGGCCCCCTCATTGGCTTCCGCACCGCTGTTGGCGAAGAAGACCCGGTCCAGGCCCGCGGCAGCGGTCAACGCGCTCGCATAGCGCGTCAGTGGCTCGCTGTAGTAGGCGGGGCTGCAGGTCAGCAGCCTGGTCGACTGCTCGGCCAACACGTGGGCGATGGCCGGCGGGCAATGCCCGAGGCAGTTCACGGCCCAGCCCTGGACGAAATCCAGGTAGCGATTGCCGTCACTGTCCCACAGCCATCCCCCCCGCCCGCGCGTGAAGGTGATTGGGGGCCGCTGAGTGATTTCCATCAAGGCGCCGTAGGAACCGTGCGCCGTGCCGTCAGTCAGATGCTCTGCAATTGACGTCATTGCCTTGTCCTCTCCGCTTGGGCCGCTGAGGACAAGGGCAGCAACACAGACCCCCGCCTCTCGGCGACAGTCGCGGCTGCTTAGATTGTGGTGCTAGTGAACGAGCCTGCGACCGCCTATACGAAGGCGCGTCGTCGAGAAACGCGAATGCGGGTCCGTGGGCTCATGGCGGCAGACCCTAGATCGCTTGCCCGTCCCTGGCAAGGTTCGCCAGCAGGAACTCCCGCCTGGAAGGACCCAAGTACCTCCGGAGCTACCCCTGTGGCTATCGTCCAACGTGGCTCTTGGATTCCCATAAGCATGCCAAGACATTGTAGACACTAGGCGCAAAGCAACCGGCGGATGCCCGCCAGATGCGCCGGGCCTTGGCAAGCCTGCGTCCAGGCCCTTCGAGATCTCGCACTCCGTGCGGTCTGTCCGTCGCTACGGTCGCGTTGCTCCCACCCTTGTCCGGATCTCGCCCGGACGGTGTCATGACAGGCTGCGGCCTGCCGCGATTGCGAGTTCCATGTCCGCGATCTCCACGAACGCCGCCGCGCGGTCGGCGCTGTCCGCGATCGCGCGGGCAGCTGCCAGGGCAAGGCCGCCCGTCCGCGCGGCCCCGTCCGGATCGCCTCCCCGCGCCTGGTGCGCCGCTACCTGTACGAGCGTTTGTGAACGGGCGCGGGCCGATTCGATATCGTGGGCCGTCGCAACTGCTTCGCCGACAGCGTCCCCACAGCACAAGGCGTCGCAGATATTGGCGAGCCAGCCGTCGTTCCCTCCTTCGCGTGCCAGCCGCCGCGCAATCGTGCGGGCCGCGACGGTGTCGCCCGCCATCGCCTGCGCCTCGGCGATGTCGCCAGCGTGCCAGTCGTATCCGTCGTCCGCCGCATCGCGCTTTGCCGCTGCTGTTGCCTCGGCGATCAAGTCCAGCGCCCCGACCCGGTCTCCGGCCCAAGCTTTCACGTTGGCAAGCTCGCAAAGCGCGCTCGCGAGGCAGCCGTCTCCGTCGATACGCCGCGCTGCGCGAAGAGCCTCGGCAAGGAGTAGCTCAGGATCCATCAGATTGCCCAGCCGTTGCTGGTTGCGTGCGATATGGGCGAGCGCGAACACGCGATCGCTGTTGTCCTCAGCCCCCCTTGCGGCCGTGAGCGCCTCCGCGACTGTGCGAGCAGCGCCCTGACGATCTCCGGTCGCGACCTGGACCCTGGTGATTGCGGTCAGGTGCACTGTGCGGTCGAACCCGTCCGCGAGCATCCGGGCGGTCCTCAGGGCCTCGACAACCGAAGCGGTAACACCTGCGGCGTCGCCCGCCTCGCCCTGCGTTCGGGCGATCGAAGCCAGACAGTGCGTCCGCTTGTCGATGTCGTTGGTCGCCCGTGCCGCGCCGAGGGCCGGCGCAAACGTTCCCGCCGACGTGGCGAGCGAGACAATGGCGCCGAGCGTACGGTCGCGCTTGCGACCGTCAGTCAGCTGTTCGGCGTGCGCCGAGGCGCCGGTGAAGTCACCGCCCGTTGCCTCGGCCAAGGCGAGCTCGGCCAGCGCGGAGAGACGAACCTCGTCGGCGAGCCCGGGGGTGATCGATGCGAGCGCCTCCGCCGCCGTCGCCCGCCACCCCTGCCGATCGCCGGTCTGCGCCTGGGCGCGCGCGATGCGGGCGAGTGAGAGCGCGCGTGCGCTGTCGTCCTCGATGTTCCTGGCACCGGCCAGCGCCGTCGCCAGAGTACTCGTGCAGCCCGGCGCGTCGCCGGTTCGCCACCGCAGCACTGCGACGCGCGCGAGAATGACGGCTCGCTCGGCGCCATCCTCGATCCGCTTGGCCGCGCGGGAGGCCTCGTCCAGGGCAAACCGGACGGACTGCAGCGATGCCGCTTGCGGCACCGAGGGGCGGGGCGTACCCGGCGGCGGAACCTCACCGGATTGCGGCGTCATCGATCAGTCTCCCTTGAAACCGCTCACAGTCGCACACTGCGCGCCATTGCTGGCCCCGGAGAGCGCCGGCGAGGCTCCCCGTGTTTGGGCATTGAGGCCAGCCGGGAGGAGTGGAATCGAGGGGAGACGCGCGCTGCTGTCACCCGGCCATGGGCTGCGTGCAGGGCTTCGGTACGACTGCTCCGTTTTTGTTTGCGTTAGCCGGAAACGCGTTGCGTCCCGGGTGACGCAAGTCGGCCCGGGAGGTGCATATGCCGGCGCGAAGCGGAACCGTCCAAAGGGGGCGCGAGTGCCCGCATCGACGACCCGCGAACCCGCTCACGAGGAATTCACCGGCCGTGTTTCGTGTTGACGGCACGCGAAGCCTCGTCAAGACCCGGAAACAGGGTTTCACGAGTGATGTCCGCCATCGCCAGCTGGTCGAGGAGGTCCGCCTTCCTGGATTTCGGAATCTTCTGTAAGTAGTGATGGTAGTGGGGCAGTCCATCGTTCCATTTCAGTACTTCCGCCTCTTCGTACCGCTTGTGGAATGCGGAAATCAGAAAAGCTCCCTGTTGAGCGCGGATGCGCTCGAACATCTGCTGTGGCTCCACCACGAACACGCAGTACAAGTCCCTCACATCGATCCGTTCTCGGAAATTCGGCTTTTCTTGATGAATAAAGTGATACAGCCGACGCATAGCCTTCTCGTATGTAATGTTTCGCGGATCATTTCGCATCAGGCTGACGCCCTTGCAGCCGAAAATGACGCCTTGCTCGTCCAGAGACAGTCTTGCGAAATTGGCGATGACGCTGATCGTGTCACTGTCGAATGACTTCACCAGACTGAAATCCTGCGTGGATACCTTGAAGCGTTTGGGAACGGCGAAGATGTGCAGGCGGCCATCTTCATCTGTGTGGGAATCCGGCATCTCAGCAGATCGGCATGCGTTGAACAGCCCGACCAGCGGATTGCGGGTTACGTCCAGCAGACGGGTCGTCAGGCCATGATGTTGCGCAAGTACCCAATGCGCCAAGGCTGAGTTCATCCCGACGAAATCTTCGGGTCGTCGGGAGCGGAGATCAAGCAGCATCTCCCCTTCGTCCGCCGCGGGACTACGCCGCATAACGGCAGGGCGTAACGCCTCGAAGTCTGCACACTCTCCACGAAAGTAGAATGTCACGTCGTCGTCCGGGAAATCGGCGTAGTGACGTCGAAGCGTTTGAAAGTCTTTGAACAAATCGGAGAGTTCTTTAAGTTCGGCATGTAACCTGGATTCGGCAATTCTCGCCGACCGGACTATCGGGGGACGCGAGTGCTCGGGCGGCTCCTCGTACAACTTGGCTCGCCACAGTTCCGTGTTTGTCAAATTGACCCCGATGAGGTCAGAGTGCGCCAAGTCCGTGCCCTGCAGTTTTGCGGAAGTCAGATTGGCACGATGAAACCTGCAATGTGAAAAATTGGAGTTTTCCAAGCAAGCCGTGCAAAAGCTCGCGTTCGAGAAATCTGAATTGTAGAAATTCGTGTGCCTCAGATCAGTCCAGGAGAAATCGATGCCTTCCAGAGGAAGCGACTGACCAGTTTCGAAATTGTACTTCCTGCGAAATTGGTCGCTTGCATTTAGATGCGACAGGTCCGGATTCACGCGTGTGGTTTGTCGCCAATCATTCCACGCTTTCGCTCCTTCGAGCAATTTGGTTACATGTTCAGGGTTACTCATGATTGCTTTGTCTCCAAGAGCATGGAAAGTGTCTACCAGCAACAATGGGACGACAACGGTCTGCTCATCGGCCGGTCGATGGTTTTTGACTGGACTGTGGCCAGTCGTGCCTGCAGGCTCTTGCATCGCCTGACGCCGAGCCCTCGAGTTTCCGGTCCAGATGGACGCAGCCGGAACTGGGCTGGATGGTGTGTCGCCGAGTCCGGGACTGGGCTGACTGAGAGAGAGGCCGGTTGCACAGATGGGCGCTGCCTCCGGAATGTGGCGCCCGCTGCAAGCGGGATTGAGGGACGGACTGGCGATACAGTCGCCGACCGCCCGGACAAGCTGGGTGCGCGCCGTCTAGGCGCGACCAGTGCCGGGCGCCCACGACGGTCAATCCGGTCGGGGCGGGCGCTGCGCATGGCCGCCGCGGGCGCCCGGCGAAGCCAGTCCTTCGTCGGCGCCCGGCACCGTGCCCGACTCGCCCGGAAGGATGTCGCCGTCGCTGTCAACGCCACCGCGCGCGAACTCGCCTGCCTGATATACCTGATGGTCACCCGCGGAGAGGAATACATCGAGAAGGCCGTCGAGGCTTGGGAGCAACAGCGCGCCGAGCGCACCCACGCCCACCTCGTCCGCAAGGATATAGCGCCCGGCAACGAACTGATCAGGCCCGCTGATGGTGACGGCCCTGCCGCAGCTGTCACAGCCGCTTAACGGATCTGTTACTTGAGAGAGAGTCCCATTGAAAGGGCTCCGGCAAACTCCTCTCGTGACGTCACCCTTGCGTCCCGCTCGCGGTCGGCTGCGGCGTGACGTCCAACACTTCTGCAATCTCCTCTAATAGCGTGACCAGCAATCTGTAGTCGAGGTCTTGCATCACCCGATCCATGATCGACAGGGTGTAGCTGGGCTCTGCGGAGCGCTCGGCCAAGTCCTGCGCCTGTCGACGCAGGCCGTGCGCGCCATGTGCCCGCACCTCCGGCTCCGGTGCCCCATCACGTTGCAAATGATCTCTGATGGCGGATTTCAATGCCTCCACGGTGCCAGACCCTGCTATCAAAGCAAGGGCCGCACATCCAGACAGTCCTCTCTCGAGTACCCCCCAGCCCGTAATGTACCGCCCTCCCTTGAAGGCCCACGATACGAGCATGCGGTCAACATCTACCGCGATGTCGTCGCAATCGCGCTCTCGTGCGTTCATCGCGGCTTCGAACAAAATCTCAGTCAGACCAAACGTTTCGACGAAGGTTACTGTTTCCTCATCTTTCGGAATCCAGTCCAAGGTGGCTATCAGCCAACCGGCGTTCTTGCGCAGGTCCAGCCTGGTGTGGGGATCGCAGGCAGGCGCGTTCGAAGCCGCCAACAGGATTTCCGTAAAGCCTTGTATCCATTGAAACATATGTATCGTGAAATGAGATCTGACCGCAATGCTCTCGAGAAGTAACTCTTTCGTTGTCCGATAAAGGCCGTCCGACCATCCCTCCAGGTTACGTATGACCGTCCTTGCATTCTCATCGTCTGCTTCTGCCGCACCCGCGGCATTCACCAATTCTGTCAGATGTACGCGCAGGCTTTGCATGTCGGACGACGAGTAGTACGGAGCCAGCGTCGAAGCATGGATGTTCCCAATCGGCACGCTGGGAACCTTAAGCAGCAATTTCGCAACGAAGACGACGTTCTCATGCACCTTGCGAAGTGCATATGCTGCGTTGTGACTAGAGGACCGCAACAAGACGAATGTCAAGTGCGCAAGTTGCTGCACGCCCTCCAGCGACACAGGGCGATGACTCTCGCTGACACAAGTCGCGCCCGCAAGCGTGGCGACTTTCTCACTGAGCACTGCTGGGTAGTTTGCTTGTCCGGCGGCTAGGAATTGCTGTGCCGCTCTTCCCAAGAGACGCTGTCCCTCCATCAGGACGTCCGTCAGATTGTGTGGCACCACGGCCTGAATGGCGTTCGCCAGATATCCGGAAGCAAGCTGCGCATGGTATTTCTCCGCATGTGCATTTGCGTAATTGATACCGAGATATACCGGGACAAGCGCACCGATCGCCTGCAATGACTGTTCGATTTGCCGCTCATCACGGCGCCGAATGGCACCGTCCACGTTCTGGCGCAGATGCTCTAGGCTCTCAGTGATGAATGTGTCGCTCGCTAGTGGATTCTGGATGAGCAGGTTGTCGCTATAGAACGTCTTGCCCTTCGCTTCGACGTAGGCCGCATTGATGCCGATGACTGCGGTAAGCCCGCCACTCGCCACTTCGTAATCGCCCTGCTCCGCATAACGCCGTGCGAACGCCATGGCGTATTGCACACTTCTCGACGCCTCGGCTGTCCAGTGCGGCCTGAGGCGGAAGAACATGGCCCGTGCAGCATCAGGCATGAGTTCCTTTTCTGACGGGTCGATCTCAGCTTGATCTTCGTCCACCAGCAAAGGTCTCACCCGTTCGATCTGGTGAGCCCAGCGCCGCAGTTCTATGCGGGCATCGTCGAGAAGCATCTGGAGCTGATCCAAGGGATTGATAAGCCTCAGCGCTCGCCTGTAGGCATAGAGAAACAATGTCAAGATCAAGAGGATTGCCCACACCGACGCCACCAGCACTACAGCCAGGTTGTCCAGTTCAACGACAGTGGACAGGGAGGCCACGGACACCGCCAACACAAAGGCGCTCGCGAATGCAAGGAGTAGATTGCGGTCCTCGCTGAACCGCCGGAATAGGCGATGCGGCATGCGTTCCACATTCACCTGCATCGCGAACAGCACTAGCGATGTCACGATAGCGGTCGCCCCGATCAGCGCGGCCCCTGTGCTCACGAAGAGGTCTTGTACCCTCTGGACCGCTTGATCGCTGGCGAGCCGGGTTTCAAGCCACGCTTGAACACACGGAATTGGATACACGCTTGCCGCGACGAATATCACGAACGTTCCCGCGCCGATGGCCTTGCCATAGCGAACTCGATAGTGGCCAGCCTGGTGTTGGATCCTGTAGGCGGAGACCCAGAGCCTAGCGAGAAGCAGACTCCACGCTGTCGCTAACCGACGAAGGGTCACAATGCCGCCCGGCCTCCACGCTTCGAACGCATCTTTATCCGTAAGCGTTCGTTCGGACCGTGGAGGTTCTGCGGAGTGGATGTCGTGGACCGCGGCAACGGCAGGAATTCTCTCGATTTTGCCCGCTCATAACACCTTCAGTTGGACATTTCCACGGCCCGAACGAGCGCGTCCTGCAAGGCAACGCCCCGGCGGAGGAGACCGGGGTGGTTAGAAACGGCCGGCGCTCGGAACAGAACCGGACGGCGACGGGCTGCTTAGACGGCCGTCGTTAGGTCTGCTTGGCCCAACGTTGGTTCGACCCCGGCAGAGCGGGACCGAGGGAGTTCGGTTCGCAGGTCCCCGGCGCCACCAGCTACGATTCACCGAAACAACAGAGAGAGAGGTGCGACATGACGATTGGCGTGCGTTCCGCGATGGTGCGATGCCAATATGGTTTGGGAGCTGGCTGCACGGCGCTGAAATGAAGGGCAAGAAGAGCATGGACATAGATGCATCGTCGGCGAGGCAGAGCGCGAACGGGGAAATCGTCGGCCATTCGCTGGGCGAGATCCGCTCTTTCCTGGATGAGCTCAAGCACGGGAGCAGGAAGTACAAGACGATCGCCAGCCTCAGTGGCCAGATCGCGGAGGCCTATCGAGGACGGTGCGTACTCGAGCTGCTGCAGAACGCGCACGACGCGTTGACCGCGGCATCTGGCGGCGATCGCGGGCAGATCACGTTCGTGCTGGAGACCGAACCCGCGCCGGTGCTTCTGATCGCGAACAGCGGCCGCGCGTTCGAGCGCAGGGACTTCAAGGGGCTCTGCCGGCTCGGACAGAGCCCCAAGGATCCGAACAGGAGCGTCGGCAACAAGGGACTCGGTTTCCGCAGCGTCCTCGAGGTGGCCTCGGCGCCGGAGATCTGGTCGACCGGCACCTCGGAGGCCGGTCCTGCATTCGTCTTCCGCTTCGATCCGCAGGTGCGTGAGCGGGTTGCCGATGTGCTGGCGGAACTGGAGGCAAGAGGACTCGGAACCCGTTCGCCGTTCGACCCGTCCGAGAGGCTCGTCGACTGGACCGAGGACCAACTGCAACGTTATCGCGACCGGTTGAGGGCGGAGGCATTGGACGGTCCCACGGAGGCGAAAGAGTACCTATCGCCGTACGACCTGCCATTGCCGATAGGGGAAAACCGCGAGGCCGTCGCCGAGCTGCTGCGCGACGGTCATGCAACCGTCGTGCGCCTGCCGCTCGACGGCGGTCGAACGGGGGACGTCGGCGATGCGGTCGCGTCGGTGCGGACGCAGCTGGAGAATCTACTGGACGTCGCCACGACGCTGTTCCTGCCCCGGCTGAGGACGCTCGTCGTGGCCATCGACGGCCGTCGGAGGACGGTTCGGCGGAGAGTGCTTACGGCGGAGGCATTCGGCGAAGTCGGATGCGGACGGTGGGAGAGGGTGGGGATCTCGTGCTCGGATGCCGGGGAGGAGTCGGCGGCGGCCGCGCGGTTTCTAGTGTGGACCCGTACGCTCGGCGGCAGCGCCGATCCGAAATGGGCGGCCCGCATCGGCGACGCCGTGCGGCACCTGCCGAACAAGTGGCCCGAGGTCGACTCCGTGCAGGTGGGCGTGGCCGTGCAGGAGGGGGAGGTCAGCGCCGCGGGCCGGTTCGTGATCTTCCTGCCGACCGAGATGGCGACGGGAACTGGGGCGCACATCAACGCACCGTTCTTCGGATCCCTGGACCGCCGCCGGATCCGGTTCGAGGACGAGTACAACCGGTTGCTCCTCGACTGCGTGGTGGATCTTTCCCTGGACGTGATCGGGGATCTGGCGGCAGGTGAACCCGAGGAGGCCAGCGGGCGGACGATAGTCGACATTCTCTCGTCGGACGGCGAGGTCGGCGAAACCGGCGAGACCATGCTGGCGCTGCTGCGCGATCGGGCGGCCGTGCTAGGCGATCCACTCGCCGGGCGCCGGCTGATGCTGTGCGACGACGGTTGGGCCGTCCCCACGGAGGCGAGAACGATGCCCGAGGTGGCAGAGGGTCTGACGATACGCGCGCCGGACTGGCGGGGGAGCGCGGCGTTCAGGGTGATTTCCCCTGCGCTCGAGGGGCGCCGGTCCGAGGTTGAAACCGTCCTCGAGGGGCTCGACGGGTCAGTGGAGCCGACACCCGCGGAGTGGGTGGGGACGGTCGAGCGGGTGGCGCACTGCGTGCAGTCGGGAGAGATCGACGCGAATTGGGACAGCTACCTGACGGCGGTGATCAGCGTGCTGCCGTGGAAACTCATCAGGATCAACAGGCCCGGTGGCGTCGATGCGCTCGCGTCCGCGAGCTTTCTCCCAGTCCAGGACGGACGCCTGATCAGCGCGGATGGCCCTGCCCGGGTCTTCTTCCAGCCGGTGAGGGGGATCGACGAGGAGGCGGACTTGGTCGACACCGTACCCGACTCCCTGACGCAGCGGATCGCGTTCGTCCATGATGACGTCGTCCTGACGCACGAAGAGGGGTCGCGCCGACGGAGCACGGAAGTGCACAAGTTCCTCGACGGCCGGTTCGCAAGAGGATTCCGGCGCGAGGAGATCCTCCGGGAGGTCGTGCTGGCGGCGGTGCCGCCGACGCCGGCGGCATTCGGGAGCGAGGAGGCAGCGCTGTGCGCGGAACTGCTGGGCTGGACGCTGGGGTTGCTCGGCGAGGACCCGCCGGAGCCGGTGCTCGCGCTGCTCGAGGACCTGCCGGTGGCGTGCGGCGGCGGGTGGCGCTTGGCGCGGGAAGCCAGCTTCGGCGCCGGCTGGCCGGGAAGATCCGGCGAAGACCTGCGCACGCTCTGGGAGGAGCTGGACGGGGAGGCGGGCGGGCGCCTGCGAGCGGCTGCGCTGCTGGATCCCGGGGATCCGCGATGGGGTGTCGATGTCGGGCGGTGGGCGGACCTCTTCGCACGCATCGGCGTCGCCAGGGGTCTTCGCCTGAGACCGGCGGACCGGCTGCGGTTCCGGATGGCGCAGTACGACTACGACCTTCCGAGGACCGCCCCATCCGGAGTGCCCCCTGAGGCCTGGGAGGCGTGGCGGGTCGCCGTGCGTCCGGAGGCCTCGCCTGAATACGTGGGTCAATTCGACTACCGCCTCGAGGGCATCCTGGATCTGCCCGAACTGCATGGCTGCGGCGACCTGAGCCAAGGGGCTCGCCGGGTGTTCTCGCGGCTCGTCGTAGATTCGATGCGGGGGTGGCCCGCCGGCTGGGAGCGGGTCACTGTGCGGAAGGTGAGCGGCGAAGCCAGCGAGCGGCGGATCACCTCGCCTCTCAAGCACTGGCTGGGCTCGACGCCGTGGCTTTCGGACGGTGTCGGTGGGGAGCGCGTCCTCTCGGATCGCTGGCTGGTGCCGGTGTCGCTGCTCCAGGGCCAGCGCGAGCGGTTCCGTCACCTGCGTCCCCTGTCGCTCGAACTGTCGCGCAGGCTGGACGGGGAAGCGGAACTGTTCGAGACGCTGCAGCGGCTGGGCCTCAACGTCTACCCCACCGACGGGGAGCGGATCGGGCCAGATCTGCTCGACGCGCTGGCGGAAGCGTGGCGAACGGAAAGGGTACTCCCGGGGCAGTTCGACGTGTTCCTGGGGCAGCTGCGCCACGCGTGGCAGCACCTGGACGTGGGCAGGGGTCTCCCGGACGCCTTTCTGGTGCGGACCGTCCACAGGCACTTCGAGGTGGTGGACGGCGCCGGTCTGGCCGGCGCGTACCTGCCGAACGACGCTGCGAAGGGGCGGGCGTTGAGGGAGGAGGACAAGCCCGTCCTGGAGATGGAGGTCGCGCAGGCGAACCGTCTGGCTGGAGCGCTTGTAGATGCGACGCCGGTCCGCCTGGCGTCCGAACTCGTGGAACGTGACATGATCGACGGCGCGGTGTGGACCGGGGCGGCGGAGGCCGTGCGCGCCCTGGAGGAGACGCGCTACGGCTGGCTGGCCGCACCTCTGCTGGCAATCCTGGCGCACGGCGGAATGAACCCCACGGGGCATACGACGACCGCCTGGGCGGCCGCGCTGGACCGGCTCCGCGGCGCGGGCGTGCTTGAGTGCGGTTCCATCGCGATCGAGCTGGTGGACGGGGAAGAGCCCATAGCGAAAGGCGAACCTGCCGCCCGATGGCTCTCGGACGACGTGCTAGCCGTCACGAACGAGGTGGGGTACTGCTACGAGGCGCTCGCACCGGCCGTGCAGGCGTTGCTCGACCGCCAAGATCTTCTCAAGGACCTGCGGCTCGTACTGGGTGCGCTCGAAGGCGTGGAGAGCCCCTCGCTCGAGGAGATTGAGAAAGCGCTGGAGCGCTCCGAGATCGACGCCCAAGCGTTCGCGGACATTCGCAGCCGCTGGGCCGGGAACACCGGGTTGGTCGCCAGCCGGATCAGACCGGTCGCGGCGCTGCTCGGCGTGGCCGGCGAGGGGTTCGAGGCGGCGACGGTCGACATGGATCGTCTGACGGACTGGCTGGCCGCCAACCTGCCCCAATGGGATGCGGCGGCGCTGGTCACGGAGGCGCGTCGTAGCCGCGACGACCATGCGATGGGAATTGCCGCGCGGCGTGCGTTGGGCTGCGTGGCCGATTTAACGGCGTGGAACGCAGTGCTGGAGGGGCTGGGCGAAGAATACGCACCGGTTGGGAATCGGGACGTCCAAGAGCAGACGAATGCCCATCTGGACGGGATGCAGGCGCTGTCGGCGGCCCTTGCGCGCGCCATCGCGGTCGATTGCGGCGAACCGGAGCTGTTCAGGAAGATCGAAGACGCGACGCACGCGTTGTCGGCGCCCGACGACTGGTCGACACGGTGGTGGGAAGTCCCGTTCGAGGCGGTGGTGGACGCCCTGTGCGACACCTGGCGGGAGATCGTCGACTCGGGGCATCTGGCGGTGCTAAAGGGAACGGAGACGCCTGGGCAACTGCGGGACGCCATCGGGGAGCGTGGCATCGCAATAGAACCGGACCCGTACGACACCGCGCGCGTCAACGGCGAGCGTTTCGTTCGTGTGCTGCTCGACGCGCACGACCTGCACCGGACGTGGCTGGAGTTCCGCGATCCGCAATCGAGAGTGCCGGACTTGCCGTCGGCGCCGGAACTCGCCGCAGACGCGTACCTTCGCCGATGGACGGAGGCAGAGCTGTGGCACCTTGCGCTGACGACGCTGGGCGACGAGCGCTTCACCCTAGCCTGCGGGGGCGACTCGGACCTGCAGAGTATCAGGGAGCGGTTGGGGCTCGACGGGGAGGCCGTCGACAGGAAACGGCGGGAGCGGGCGGAGCGGGAAAAGGAAGCGGCGCGCAAGGCGAAGACGGTAGAGATCGCCGGCGAGCCCTTCGAAATCGAAGCGATCGACTACTCGGCGCTGCTCCGGCACCATGTGGAGACGCTGGAGGATCCAGCCGGTCCACGGGCGAGCATGGACGAGTTCACGCCACTCGGTGCGCTTCGGGCCAGAGCCAGAGCCGGCGGCGGAGGAAATAAGGGCAGAACCGGGCATCGGCGCCTGTCCCCGGAGGAGGCCGAAGTGGTGGGCATCGTCGGGGAGATGCATGCATATCGGTATCTGCAAAATGAGTTTGGAGGACGGTCGGTCCGTGCGAGCGCATGGGTCTCGGAGTCGCGGTTGAAGGTCCGGCCGCTCGTGGAGGGCGAGAAGAACGAGATTAGCGACGGGCACGGATTCGACTTCCGGTTCACCCATCAAGGCATCCGATGGCACGTCGAGGTGAAGGCGACAAAGGGTGACGACACGTCCTTCGACCTCGGCATCAGCGAGATTGAAGCGGCCACGCGCATCGCGAGGCGGCGCGGCAACACTTGGCGATGGCGAATCCTCAGGGTTCGTCGCGCCCTGTCGGCGGAGCCGGAGATTGACTGGCTTCCCAATCCGTTCGAGGAGGGCTTCCAGAAGCACTACCGTCTGCATCGTGGCGGAATGGCCGTCTCCTATGCGCACAAACGGTCTTGAGAGGGGGGCTTGTGGCGGTCGTGCGTAAACGCCGATGCACGGTCTGCGCCAAGCGGTGACTACGCTAGATAGGCAGCCCACGCTGCCATCAGTTCGCGGCGGCGTTCGAACAGATCTGCACGCCGGTACGCAGCCTCCACACAATCGCCGTTGACGTGAGCCAGGGCGAGTTCACACACCTCGCGCGGCACGTCCGTCCTCTCGGCTGCCCAGTCGCGGAAGCTGGACCGGAAGCCGTGCGGAACGGCGGCGATGCCGAGTTCGCGCAACAGCTTGGCTAGCGTGCTGTCGCTGAGTACGCAACTGGTCGGCGACGGAAACACGAGGCCGCTCCTATCAGGGATCGTCCCCACCTCGTCGAGCACGGCCACGGCGCAGTTGGGAGACGGGCACGCGGTGCTCGAGCTTTGCCTTCATGCGCGTGGAGGGCACCGTCCAGGTGGCCGCAGCGTCGTCCACCTCGTCCCATCGCGCCCCGCCGACCTCGCCCAAGCGGCAGGCCATGAGCACCAGGAATTCGAAGGCGAGCGCCGTCGCGCGGTGCGCCTTCGATGCCCGAGGACTCGACCGAACGCTATAACACTACGCCCGTGCCCATCGAAACCATCGTCGAGACCCCGCGATACACCGGTGCCGTGTACAAGGCTCCGGCTGGCTCCATGACGGGACCACCACCAATGAACGCGGGCGCTACGACCGAGACAAGCTGCGAAAGGACGTCTGGCTCAGGCCCCTCAGAAAAGACTGGAGGCGCACCCTCAACCGGTAGAATCAGTCCGCGCGGACAGGAACGTCCACGCCCTTCTACAGCTTGGCCGAACACTTACCTTTATCCGACGGGTCACCGAGAATCGGACCGCCATTATCACGCAGATGCTCACCGAACTAAGAAATTTAGTGTTACCTATACGTTACCTAGCAAAAATTGGCATTCTTGAAGGCCCCTGTAATTCGATTCTTTCTTTAATCTAATCCCTAGGTTAGTTGGAGGGCGCACAGGGACTCGAACCCTGGACCCGCTGATTAAGAGTCAGCTGCTCTACCGACTGAGCTATGCGCCCTCATGCGTGTTGACGATACGCCCGACGCCAAGGGTCGGCAACCGCGATGCGCTCGGAGCAGATCGGTGTCTACGGTTCCAACTTCGGACGCTGGGCTACCCGATTGATGTTGAGAACCGGTTGTTTTCGTGGGTCATACGTTGTCCATTCACCTGCTTGTCCCAGAGGCGGTGCTTCTCGCGATTCATCGGTGAATTTCCGTCAACGTCAGATCACCGCAATTCTTCGTGTCGTCGCACTCCGCGGGTCGGATGATGTCCATCCCATGGAGATGCCCCGTGCGGCAGGCTGGCGCTGAGTCACGCGTGTCAGGTCTGTTCGCTTGGGCAGGCGTGATGGTGGCGGCGAGAGCGGATACAAGGAGTGCCCGACGGTCGGTCCGTGCTTCGTCGAACCTCATCGAAGAACTTCGCGCTCAGGATGGTCGTACGTTCGTGGTCCCCGGCAGGTTGAAGTTCGTCTGGACACGGGTGACCGGCGTTAACGGCTTCGGACGACCCAGGGGATCAAGCGACCATGCCAGCATTTCTTCTGGTCGTCGCGACTGGATCGGCAACGGAGCAAATGGTTGGTCTCATAAGAAGGCTAATCACTTCCCCGAAGAGGGCGCAAGAATTGCAGGATGTCATGGGCCAGAGCGTCCGGTTGCTCCATGGCGGCGAAGTGGCCACCTTTTTCCATCGGCGTCCACTGGCGGATGTCAGTGTAGGTCTTGGCGGCCAGGGACTGCGGTGGCCGCAGGATCTCTCTTGGGAATGCGGCGTAGCCGACGGGCACGTCAATGGTTCTGCCGGTCGGGATCGGCCACGGGCCCTGCAGTCGGGCGACATAGGGCCAGAAAGACGAACCGATTGCGCCCGTAAACCAGTAGAGGCTCACATTCGCGAGCAGATCGTCCTTTGAAATGACCGAGAACAGGTCACCGTCGCTATCGGTCCAGATAGCAAATTTCTCCCCGATCCATGCGGCAAGGCCGGCCGGCGAGTCGGTCAAGCCGTAGGCCAGCGTCTGGGGACGCGTACCCTGAATCCATTGGTAGCCGGTTTCTACCTTGAGAAATTCCTCGAGTTCCTCACGCCATGTGCGCTCTTCGGGCGTCGCATGAGTCAGGGCCGACGGATCCCGGGGGATCGGCATCATGTTGACGTGCAGCCCGACGATGCGCTTTGGAAACTCCAGCGCAATCCGAGACGAAATGAACGAACCCCAATCGCCGCCTTGCACGGCGTACCGATCGTAACCCAGCACATCGGTCATGAGCGTGGTGAAGCACCGGGCCATTTCCGCCACGGAAAAACGCTCTTGTCCGGGCCTGAATGACAGGCCGTAGCCAGGAAGGGACGGAGCCACCACAGTCACCGCGTCAGAGGCGTTGCCGCCGAAACGAGCAGGATCGGTGAGGCGCGGGATGAGTTCGAGAAATTCGAACACCGAACCTGGCCAGCCGTGCGAGATCAGCAACGGCAACGGATCCGGGCCCTGCCCCGTCACGTGCAGGAAATGCACGTCGATTCCCGACAATGGAACGATGTATTGCGGATATGCATTGAGACGTGCCTCGGCGGCGCGCCAGTCAAACTCGCTATGCCAATACGCCACCAATTCCTTCAGCCAGGAGACCTCGGTGCCAAATGTCCATGGCGCCCCGGGTGTTTGATCGGGGAAGCGCGTCCTGGCAAGTCGCTCCCGCAGATCCGCAATTGCTTCGTCGGGGACCGAGAGTGCGAAGGGTTCCGGTCGTGGCGTCAACAGTAATTGCTCCAAGTGGCCTGGCCGTTGTCTGGTTTCGCCACGGCGGTTCGTTCACCGATGGCTCATGGGTTTCCGGCTGATCTGACACACATTCGGGTTGGCAGGAAACATCAGCGGCAGCGGGGTTGGCCCCGCGACGATCGGCGCATTCTCAGCGGCTGTTGGCCAGCGCGATAAAGTGCACGAACTAGCACAGGATCGCGTGCAACGGAAACGGGCTAACCGCGGAGTTGCAGATAACCCTGTTCCGCGTACGGATTGCGTGCGCGAGCTTCGGTTCGGAAACGCTCCCAGCTTTCAAAGATGCGTCTCGCGAGGTCCCCTTCCCGCGCCGTCTCCCGCACTACGTCGTCGCTGTGGCGCATCATTTCCTTGAAGACGTCTGACGGGAACGGACGCAGGACAACGCCATGCTCTTCAGTCAGCACGCGTTGCGACTGGATGTTGGCAGCCGTGAACTCGGCAAGCATGCGCACGCTGGTTGCGGCTGCAGCGTCGGCCACAATCGCCTGGAGGTCCGCTTCAAGGTCTTCCCAGGCCGCCCGGTTGGCCACCAGTTCGATGGCCGAACCGGGCTCGTGGAAGCCAGGTCCGTAGTAGTTCCTCGTGATCTTGTAGAAGCCGAATGCCAGATCGTTCCATGGTCCGACCCATTCGGTGGCGTCAATCACCCCCGACTGGAGGGCGGGCATGATCTCGCCACCCGGCAGGTTGACGGCAGTGCCGCCTAGCCGGTTGATCACCTCCGCACCGAGACCGGGAATGCGCATCTTGAGGCCTTGGAAGTCGTCGATGGAGTTGATTTCCTTCTGGAACCAGCCGCCCATTTGGGTCCCGGTGTTGCCGGCTAGGAACGCTTTCAGACCAAATTCGGCGTAGAGCTCGTCCCAGAGTTCCTGCCCGCCACCATGGTAGATCCACGCGTTCTGTTCCTGCGCGACCAAGCCGCCAGGCACGGATGCAAAAAACGGGGCGGAGCGATGCTTGCTGATCCAATAGTTCGGCGCCGAGTGGCTCAAGTGCACCTTGCCTTCCCGCACCGCGTCGAAGCTCTCGAAGGCCGGCACCAGTTCCCCGGCGGCGAACAGCTTGACGGAGAGTCGCCCCTCGGACGCCACGGTAATGTTGTCGGCGAGGCGCTGTGCACCGGTTCCCAGGCCGGGAAAGTTCTTCGGCCATGTCGTGACCAGACGCCATTCGCGCAGCCCGCGATTGGCGTTGGGAGCCTGACCAGGCTGGTCGGGCGTACCGGCATCCAGGGTCTGTTGCTGTGCCTGATCCTCCTCCGGGCCACATGCGGCCAGTGCAGCCGAGGAGGTGACAGCGGCGGCGGTGAAAAGAAACGATCTTCGGTCCAACGATGTCACCTTTCGATTGGCTTGCAGAACACTGCGAAACACGCCCCATGTTCTCGCAAGTGGAAATGCGTTGTTGGTGGATTGTCCATCCGCCTCACCAAGCGCGGTGAGCCATCAGCGGGCGATCGCGAACCGCACTTTAAGCTTGCCTGCCCGGAAGCCAAGCGTTGGCATGAATTTCCGGCGATTGTCGTGTATCGACCGCCAACCGGGCGCCCGGATCCGGCAATTTCGCCCGTCTGAACCCGGACAACGTTCGTGGTCTGGATGAACTGCCCTTGCCTTGTCTCGCGGCTTGGCACGCGCGTCTCTGGGCCGATCAGCCAAGAGTTTCTCGCACCAAGCGACCCAGCTTTGTCGCCAGGCAAACTCGCTTGATTCGCGGCTTGCATTGGTTCGACATTGGTGGGCCAATTCGACGCCGGATTGACATTCGGGCCGGCTCAGGCAGTTGGGTTAAGTGCCTTCCGCATGCGGGAGAGGCTGCGACCGGCGGTGAAGTCGGACATCGGTGTAGATTTCCAGGCACCTGAGCTTCGGCCTGACCGCAGCCACGTGGTCGCGTAGTTCGGGTATTTCGCATCAGGAAGCGGCATCGGTTGGGTGCCGAGCGTGTGTTGCGTAGTGGGGCTGGACATCCTTGATCACTCGGGGCAGACGCGTGAATTCCCCGCGTATAGCGTGCCTCGCTGCGGATATTCGTAGTCCGCCGGGAAACGGATTTCCTGAGCTCGCTTGTCCTGCGTGCCGCGAAGCTGGCTCAGCTCCAGAACCTGTTCGCCTCGTAGTTGCTTGCGCGCTTGTCGTTCACAAGTATGATTCAGTGGCGTTGCTAAAGCGCTGTTGCGTACGTGATTGCCCGCGTAACCGAGCGGCCAAATACCTTCCCCGACAGTGTGAACGTTTTCAACGAGCGCCGTATAGTGCGGCGTTGCGACCAAATTGTCGTGAAAGGAAGCTGTCATGGCTACTGGTGTTGTCAAATGGTTTAACCCTGACAAGGGGTACGGGTTCATTCAGCCCGAGGATGGCTCGGAGGATGCGTTCGTTCACATCAGCGCCGTCCAAAGAGCCAATCTTGCCACGTTGAACGAAGGGCAGAGAGTGTCTTTCGAACTCGTGCCGGGGCGGAACGGCAGGATGTCCGCCGAAAACATCGCGCTCGTCGACTAGGGCCCCGTCAGAGTGACGGCGGCCAGTTCGACGGGATTACCGCAGAGTGCGCAGGCTCCTTTGATCTCCGAGGTATTGGCTTGAACGGCGCAACCTAGGATTAGCGGAGGCCTTCCGGGGTCTGAAGGTTTGCGCAACCGCGTGGTCACATGAGCAGGGTCCGCAGGACCAGAACCCTGTGGCGACGCCGATGGCTTGAACGTTTCTGCGACGCCCCTACGGCAGCGCCCTGACCACTCAGGGAACTAGGTGAATACCGACGTGGGAACTCGGGTCTGCGTTCGCCGTCTCCAACGCCCGCCATCGCCTAGCAACTCGGATGCAAGAAGTAAGCAGAAGACCGGAAGCCTTCATTGACGAAGGGCTTTGCCTGGCCGGGGACCGCGGCTATTCGAAAAGTCCTAGTTCCTGAATCTTCCCGCCGGAATGTGGGGGCCGAATTAGAGCTGGTTCAAGTCAGACCAAGCCTGGCAACGAATTGACGGCTGGCAACGTAGCCCGTCAGGTATTCGATAGAAGGCCCAACCAAAAACAAAGAGTGTGCTGCAAAACAGAAGCGAAACTTGGGGACAAGCTCGCTTCCGTGGGTCATAGCCCCCGCTGGTGGCCCCGTTTGCGGGAACCGGCCGAGAAGTTGTGGGCTGAGGGGGTTCGCAGCGGCGGGCTGCTAGTCGGCCCCGATGAGACAGACCACTTCTTTGCGAGCTGGCGTGGCTGGCCGAGACGTTTAGGATTCAGGGAGAACCAGCGGTAGCAATCGGAACGTACACGTTCGTCGCACAGCGGGTGTTGAACGTCCGTTGCAGCTGATCACCGAGTTTTGAACGACCGTTGATCTCGACGAGATCTCCAGCCGTCGCGGAAGTTAGGCTTTCCTTGGCGTCCGCCACAGCAACGCGGAGCTTCAACTGTGGCCGGGGCAATGTCACGAGGGATTCGCATGGCAGCGACCGGTAGGGTCCTTCGCGGGTTTGGCTTCTGTTGGCCCCCTTCGGAATCGCGGGATGGTTAGCTCAGTGCGCGTCGCCGTCGTGGGTGCGGGGATCATTGGAATATCCACGGCCGAGTGGCTGCGCCGTGACGGACACGAAGTCACCCTCATTGACCGGGTCCGACCGGGTGACCCGGGCCAGGCATCTTGGGGCAACGCTGGCGTGCTCGCCGCGAGTTCGTTAATTCCGGTTTCAGTGCCAGGGCTGGTGTGGAAGCTGCCGGGCTATCTACTAAGCCGGGATGCGCCGCTACACGTTCACTGGGTCAGCTTGGTGCGGTCCATGCCTTGGCTTCTGCAGTTCCTCTGGAATGGCAGGCGTACCAAGGTCGCGCAGATCGCCGCGGCGCTCGCGCCACTGATCAGTGACACTGTCGAGCAGCATCTGGCCCTTGCACGTGGAACCGACGCGCTGTCCTTTGTTCAGTCGGCCAACTACACCGCCATCTATCGCGACCGCGCTGCGTTCAAGAAGGATGCATTCGTTTTCAGCCTGCGCCGACGGTTGGGCAGTAACTGGGACGAGTGGGATCGCGAGACGCTGAACGTGCGCGAGCCGGAGCTGTCGGACACCTATGGCTTCGCGGCCTCGTTCCGCGACCACGGGTACATCGCGTCGCCAGCGGGTTACGTGGCGGCTCTCGCTGTGCATTTCGAACGCGAGGGCGGAAGGTTCCTGCTCGGGGAGGTAGTCGACATCGCACCCTGCGAGGGTGGCGGGGCGGCAGTCACCCTGGCGGGCGGTGCCCGGCACCACTCCGACCGGGTGGTGCTGGCCGCAGGAGCGTGGTCGGCAGAGCTGGCAAGACGCCTCGGTTACAAGACGGCGATGGTTGCCGAGCGAGGCTATCACGTGATGTTGTCGGGCGCCTCTCACATGCCGCGCGGTCCGATCATGGTGGCTGATGCCAAGACGTCGGTTACACCGATGGCAGACGGCCTGCGCTTCGCCGGGACAGTGGAGGTGGCCCCCGTCAACGCGCCTCCAAGCCAGGCGCCGCTCCAGGCGCTGCGGCGTACCATCCGACGGGTTTACCCCCGTCTTGCATGGCGGGAGGAAACGACATGGATGGGTCAGAGACCGTCAACGGTCGATAGCCTGCCGCTGATCGGACCGCTCCCAGATGCGCCGGCCGTTCTCTTCGCATTCGGATCTCAGCATGTCGGTATGACGATGGGGCCGCGGGTGGGCAGGCTGGTTGCCGATTTGGTGGGCATGCGCCAGCCGAACATCGACCTGCGTCCCTACCGAGTCGATCGTTTCAATCGCGGGTAATCCGCGCTATGCCGCGTACGACTCTCCGGCGGCAACGGCGTGTTAGCGCTACCCGCCATGCTGCGGGTTCTGCACAAGGTAGATGCCGAAGTGGGGCGTTGCGCCTTGCCGCCCCTCGGTCCCATAGGGCGCAGCTGACGGCCCCTTGGCGGCCGGACAGGCAGCTAGTCGGGGTCGGGGTCTTGCCGTTCCGAGTGCATCGCGAGATGGCGGTTGACTGGGGCGCTGGGGTGGGCATCGGCCGTCATGACGAAGCCCTTGGCCTCCAACAGCTCCTCCACCGCTTGCTTCCGCGAGGCTCGCTCCTCATCCAATGCCTTCACTTCTGCGTTGGTGGCGTCAGCCGGGTGGATCATGTACGACACAATCGTCGGCAGGCAGTTCGTGTCACCGTCCGCGTACAGTCGGACATGGCGGTCGTTGGTCATCCGGTGCATGGCGTAGTAGTCAAGGTGTGGCAGGTCATCCTCGGCTTGTGCCTCGAACTTAGTCCAGATGATCCATCCGCGCCGCACGATGAGCGAAGCGACACCGGGCTTTACGGCGTCCATTGGCAGTTCTGGGTCCCAATGTGAGAAACTGCGATTAAACCGATCGCGCAGTTTCTCCCGGTCATCCACGCAAATTCTCCGACCGCCTTCGACATCATCGACCGTCGCTGACGTCGCGGACCGGACAGCGCACGTGCGCAACACACTTCATGTTTGCACCTCTGGAAACTGAGTGTTTGCATCATTAGTTGGGCATTTCAGGGCTCCACAGTCACGTGGCTAACGAATCTTTGCAATTTTGGCGGCGTGGCAAAGGAAAGGTTTCAACGTACGGCCCAGTTGGCTGAAGCTCTGTCCCGGCGCACCGGGCATTCGGCTGGTTCCCCAGATAAGGCGGCAGCAGTCCGATTTACCCAATCGAACGCCTTGTGCTGACCAACCTCAGTCGGTTTGTCCTGTCGCAAGGTGAGTGCAGTTGCTGCTGAAGATGCCCTCGACGATGGGCCATCCAGTCTCAGGGAATTTCAGCAGCATGCGGCGCCAAACAGTTGACGGCCCCGCAATTGGGTGCGCTCGGCTCCAGTGGTTCGGATGGTGCCGGAAAAGTGCTCAATCCTTGGCGTCGTTTGCGGGGAGATCTTCGGCGCGCCCGGACGCTCCGGCGAGGGACTGGCGATCACCAGCGCGGCGCTGGCCAGGGCCCTGGACGAGGTGCCCGAGGGACTGGAGGACAAGCGTGACATCGGCCAGAAGCACTGGCTCCGGAGGGTGCTGCTGAAGGAGCTGCAGTCGCCAGCGGAGGAGAGGCTGCCGATCGAGGCTTGACAAGTGCTCCCGCTGCAAAAGATTCCCGTAGACGGTAGATGCTGCTACGGGGACGCTTGGCGCCATGGAGCAATTTCAGATGGCACGGGAACAAGTGCGCAAACGCAATATTGACTTTCTCGAGGCCTTGGCCACAGCGTCTCACGCCCGTGATGCAGGGCCGGCATTCCAGCAGTCTGCTCAGCGATCTGCTGTCCGCTTCCCTGTTTCTTTGCACTCAGCACTGGCGGACATAGGCCAAGCCTTTTCGAGAACAGCTGAACAGTACCTAGGCGTTGTCAGGCGAATCGGCTTTGACCATCAGTTTGGACGTTCCCTTCCCAAATTTGAGCTTCCGGCTTTCCCAAACGTTCTGGAACCCTTGGTAAGCCAACTGCGTCTGGAGGAGTCCTTGGACGAGTCTGGGTGGCTCCTTCACCGTTCCACTCCGTTTGATCAAGTCAGGACCTGCGCTCGTGACGGGCAAGCAATTCAACCGTTCCTGCGCAACTACTACAGTGAACACTGGGAGGATGTCCGCCGCGCGGTCGAGTCTTGGTTGACCACCTGCCCTCTGGACGATGAAGCGAAGGCGACGTTCCGTGAGGCGCTGACGGCGCATGAAGCGCGGCTCTACCGCAGCGTCAGCCGTCTCCTGTTTCCGGAAATCGAACGCGTTTCACGTAAGGAATTGCACGGCGACCGCTTGACAAAGGACCTATCCAGCCAGCCTCGGCTGCGTGAACTCACCCGAGAGCTTCCGGTGTCGGTTGCGAGGCGGGCGGGCTTCTTCGGACTGCACCTGTGTCGTCGTCTGTCGAGGCACCTGTACGAGTCGGTCAGGGATGACGATGCGCGGCAGCGTTTCGCGGATGACCCAGTACCGAACCGTCATGCCGTCGTTCACGGTCTGGTCGAGTATTCGTCAATGCAGAGCAGTCTCAATGCGATCTTCATGACAGAATTTCTCTTCTCAACGATTGTCTGGTTGCGGGACGGGCATTTGCGGTCGACGGTGGACGAATGATCAGATATGTCGCCTCTGACCTTTGGGTCCGCGCGGCGGAAGGGGAGGAGAACACCGATAGGGCACTGAGCGGACTGCGGAGCAGCCGAACGCCGGAACGTCAGCACATGCATCTTCCAACGGGACAGGTTAGTTCCGGTGCTGCACCGGTTGCGCGGACGCCATGGACCCGATGACGCCGGGCGCATTCATCGCCAAGTGGCGCGCGTCCGAGCTGAAGGAAAGTTCGGCCGCCCAGGAGCACTTCATTGATCTCTGCCGGCTGCTCGGCGAACCGACCCCGGCGCAGGCCGACCCGACCGGTGAGCACTACTGCTTCGAGCGCGGTGCACGGAAGGACGGCGGCAGCGGTGGCTGGGCGGACGTGTGGAAGCGTCACTGCTTTGCCTGGGAGTACAAGGGCAAGCACGCCAACCTTGACGCGGCGTTCAGCCAGTTGCGGCAGTACGCGCTGGCGCTGGAGAACCCGCCGCTCCTGATCGTCTCGGACATGGCGCGGTTCCGCATCCGCACCAACTGGACGAACAGCGTGAGCGCGACGCACGAGTTCGCGCTCGACGATCTCGCCGACGCGGCCTGCCGGGACAAGCTGAAGTGGGCGATGTCGGATCCGGAACGCCTGCGCCCCGGCGAGAGCCGGCAGGCGCTGACCGAGCGCGCGGCGGCGACCTTCGCGCTGCTGGCGCAGTCCCTGCGCGAGCGCGGCCACGACCCGCAGACGGTGGCGCACTTCGTAAACCGGCTGGTGTTCTGCATGTTCGCGGAGGACGTGGGCCTGCTGCCCGATAGCATGTTCACTCGGATGCTGGAGCGCACGCGGCGCGAACCCGAGAAGTTCGCTGACTACGCGTCGCGGCTGTTCGGCGCAATGTCTACCGGCGGCGATGTGGGATTCGAAACGGTGGCCTGGTTCAACGGCGGGTTGTTCGACGACGACACCGCCCTGCCGCTCGAAGGCAATGATGTCGAGACGGCGCTTGAGGCGGCGGTGCTCGACTGGTCGGAGATCGATCCGTCCATTCTCGGTACTCTGTTCGAGCGCGGGCTCGACCCGGATAAGCGTTCGCAGCTCGGCGCGCACTACACCGACCGCGACAAGATCATGCGGATCATCGATCCGGTGATCGTTCGGCCGCTGCTCGAGGAATGGGAGATGGCGAAGAGCGCCATCGCTGCCGCGCTAAAGCGTGCGGAGAAGGCGCGGTCGAAGGCCGCGCAGACGCGGCAACGCCGGCAGGCGGACGGCCTAGTGCGCACCTTCCTCGAAGGGTTGCGCCGCTTCACTGTGCTCGACCCGGCCTGTGGCTCGGGCAACTTCCTCTACCTTGCGCTGCACGCTCTCAAGGACATCGAGCACCGGGTCCAGCTCGAGGCGGAGGCCTTCGGCTTGGCGCGCGGGTTCCCGGAGATTGGTCCAGCCAGCGTGAAGGGCATCGAGATCAACGCCTACGCGGCAGAGCTTGCCCGGGTATCAATCTGGATCGGCGAAATCCAGTGGATGCGGCGCAACGGGTTCGGCGCATCGACCAATCCGATCCTCGACCCGCTCGACACCATCGAATGCCGCGACGCAATCCTCGCACCGGACGGGACCGAGCCGGATTGGCCGGAAGCCGACGTCGTGATCGGCAACCCGCCGTTCCTCGGAGACAAGGTCATGCGCGATGGGTTGGGTCACGAATACACCGAGCGCCTACGCCACACCTATCGAGAATCGGTCCCAGGGTCCGCTGATCTTGTCTGCTACTGGTTTCGCAAGGCGGGCGAACTGGTGACCTCCGGCAGCGCCTCTCGAAGTGGCCTGGCCGCAACCAATTCGATTCGCGGAGGTAACAATCGCGTCGTGCTCGATCGGATCGTTGCCGAGTCAACGATTTACGACGCTTGGGCGGACGAGCCATGGATCGTGGACGGTGCTGCCGTACGGGTGTCTTTGATCTGCTTCGGCCCGAGAGACGCCGGGTGTTCCTTGCGCCTGGATGGCATAGACGTTGCTCGCATCAATGCCGATCTGACCGATGCGGCGGCTGACCTTACCGGTGCCGCCAGACTCTCGGACAATCGCGGTGTGGCGTTCTTGGGCGACACCAAGAACGGCGCTTTCGACGTTCCGGGCGATCTGGCGCGGGAATGGCTGCGCCTGCCGGCCAATCCGAACGGACGGCCCAACGCCGACGTTCTGAGGCCCTGGGTCAACGGGATGGACCTGACCCGCCGTCTGGCGGGCAAGTGGATTGTGGATTTCGGGTGGGAGATGTTGGAGGCCGACGCCGCGCTCTACGAAGCGCCCTTCGCGCACGTAAGGGAGCATGTCTGGCCGAAGCGGCAAAAGAACAGGGTGGCATCAGTCAAGCGGTTTTGGTGGCGGCACGAGCGTCCGCGCCCGGAAATGTGGCAGGCCTTGGAAGGCATGGCCCGATTTATCGCTACTCCGCGCGTGGCCAAGCATCGCCTGTTCGCATGGTGCGAAGCGCGCATCTTGCCCGACTGTCAGCTCATCGTAATCGCCCGTGACGACGACACGACGTTCGGCATCCTGCACAGCCGCTTCCACGAGGCATGGTCGCTGCGGCTGGGCACCAGCCTGGAGGATCGGCCCCGCTACACGCCGACCACGACCTTCGAGACCTTCCCCTTCCCCGAGGGCCTGTCACCGGACGTTCCGGCTGCCGATTATGCCAGCGAACCCCGCGCCGTCGCCATAGCGGAGGCCGCGCAACGGTTGGTCGACCTCCGCGACCGTTGGCTGAATCCACCCGAATGGGTGGAGTGGTGGGACGAGCAGGTTCCCGGTTATCCGATGCGCCCGGTCGCCCGCGACGCGGCAGCGGCGAACGAACTGAAGGCACGCACGCTTACAAACCTCTACAACGCGCGCCCCCAGTGGCTTGCCGACGCCCACGTGGAACTCGATGCCGCCGTCGCGGCGGCTTACGGGTGGGATGCGGACATTTCTAACGACGCCGCACTGGAGGCGCTGCTGAGAAGCAATCAGCAGCAGGCGGCAAAATAGGGGAGCACAGCACAGTGAGTTCAATCCTGGAATGGGTTGCCACCGGCCATGGCATCGTGACCGCTGTCGCGACAGTTGTCGTGGCGGTTGCCGCAGCAATCACGGCATGGGCGACTTACAGCCTTGTCCGGGAGAATAAACTGTTCAGAAAGGTGGGCGAAGACCCCAAGGTGATCGCGTATCTAACAGGTGACCCGAAGCACGTATCGCTACTGAACCTAGTCCTGGAAAACGTGGGGCGTGGTCCCGCAAGGAATATTGAATTCGGTTTTGATTTCGATGAATGATTTTACGCGAATGGCCGGGTCGCCCCGATGAATAGATCTGACAGAACACCGTATGGATTCCTGCCGCAGGGTGAACGCATTTGTATGTTTTTCGGCAGTGGAGGTGGGCTGCTGGGAGATGACCGGCTTCCACCCTTCCGGGCAATAGTCAAGTGGCAAAACCTGGAAGGGAAACAATTCGAAGAAGAGCATGAAATGGATGTGTGTCAGTTTCTCGTGATCTTTCCGCCGAGCGGATCCGCTGACTATGATATCGCAGAGTCGCTGAAGAAGATTTCCAAGCGTCTCGACAAGTTTTCCTCTGCCGGAAGTTCGGGACGCCTAAAGGTGGAAACGATGACGGCTTCAGAGGCACGGCAACAACGGTTCAAGAATCATACTGAGACAGCAACTGACCATCAGGGCCAGCCCAAGAGTTGAGCCCAATCGTTGTGGGCACCGGGCTGCCCGATAGTTGATGGTTCGATGTTGGCCATCCGATCGTTTCCCTCCTGGCTTCGGCGGCCCGTGCCAACCCCGGCGCATCGGCGCTTGGGCAATCCGGTGCCGCCCGCCTCGCCCCTTCGCGGGTTCGGCTAGCACGTGTGCGCGGGCCCCGGGACCGGCACGCCGGTCAGCGGGCACGCGAGCAGCATGAGCTTGAGGCGTCCCCCGCGCTTGCGTTTCACCCTGAGGTACGTATCGACGATGCCGTCGTGGTCGAGTTCCTGCCAGTCGGGCCGGCGCTTCCGGAGGTGCCGCGCGGCGGCGGCGGCGAGCGCGTAGGTCGCGTCGTCCTGGCAGACATCGCCCGGGTCGCTGACCAGTTCGGTCGGAAGGCCGCTCGGCGTGTCGACCGTGAGCCGGATCGCCTGGTCGAACCGGCCGCCGTCCTCGGCGGCATCGGCGACGGCAAAGACCTTCCCGGCCAGCTTCCGGAGCTCCTTCCGGGCCTTCCGGCCGAGCTTCACGCCGTGGTTGTAGCAGGGCTTGTACAGCGTCTCGACGTGGCACCGGTCGTCGGCCGGCGTCCACGTCAGGGTGACGCTGTACAGCGGATCGCCGCCGGCGGTCTCCTCGCGCTCTACGGCCTTCCTGAAGAGTTCCCTCGCCGTCTCGAGTAGCACTCGTTTCAGCGCCCGGTGGCGCGAGCGCCAGTACGCGCTGACCGCCTTGCTGCCGTCGGTTTCCGGGCGGCTGTTGCCGATGACTTCCTCCTCGTCGAAGTCCTGGACCACGCGGTACCTGAGCTTGCGGATGCCGGCCGCGGCGGCGCTGGCTGCGAGTTCGGCCCGGGTCGGGCGTGACGAACGTGGCATGGCGTGTCTCCTGGTCGGCGTCCCGGTGGAACGGGACGGGTTCGTGGAGTCGGGGATCGGTGGTGGGTTCAAGCCGTCGGCTGCATTCCGCCCGGCGAACTGGCAACTTGCCGCCGGCAGGCGCGCGCCTTGTGCGTATTGCAGGGCTCAGATGTCGAGCGTCAGGTCCGCCCGGTAGCCGTTGCCGCGGCCCTCGCCGGGGTAGCCCCGAGGGTTGGCCGGCATCCGCGTCTCGCCCAGCCTGGTGTCCACCGCGTCGTGGACGTGGCCGTGGATCCAGAGCGCCGGCTGTGACGGGAACGGCGGTACCCGGCATGACGGTGCTGCGCAGGTCCACCCAGGCGTGCGGCAGCGCTGCCGCAGGAAATTCCTTGGCCCCGTCGGCAGGAGACATACCGACGGAAGCAGAGTCCTCGGATCGTGAATGGTGGTCGTCGACGGTTTCAGTCGGTTTCCGATGGCTTGCGCTGTCCGAGCTTTGCCAGGCGCCGCGCGAGTTCCCGTTCCAACCGGCCTCGGCGGAACGGTGTCAGCTTGCGCCATTCTCTGATTTCGGCGTCAGTCCTGCCACAGCCCAGGCACCACCCCGTCGTCGGGTCGGTACGGCAGACGTCGATGCATGGGGAAGGTGCCCGTTGTGCTCGCCGTTTCATGAAGGAGCCTCGGCTGAAGTTCCACCGTTCGCGCTCACGAGGGGGTCCGCCAGTCGGAAAGGTTGATTTGGCCGACCGGACCGCGTTCGGTTCCGAGGGCGAGATGCTGTCCGTTCGCCGACCATGCGAGCGCGCTCACAGCGCCCTCGCCGAGCCGCTTGACCAGAACCGAATGCGTGCGGCCGACCTGCACGAGGATGGTGGCACCGTCCTTGTAGCTGGCGGCGACCACGTCATGCCGGGGATGGGCAGCCGGGACGGTCTTTCCGGATACGGGCTCTCCATGGGTACAGGCCATCGGATCCAGCTATGCCGTGGCGGCTTCTGCGCATCGCGCGCACCTGCCCTCGACCTCGACCGTGCGACGCGTCGCGACGAACCCGAACCCGGCGGCATCCTCGGCCAGCAGTGCTGCGATCCGCGGATTCTCGAACTCGAACGATGTCCGGCAGTCCCGGCAGATGAAGAACAGGCAATCGTGGTCGCGCTCGGGATGGACGCACGGGACGTAGGCTTTCAGGCTCTCGATTCTGGAGACCAGACCCTGCGCCATCAGGAAGTCGAGCGCCCGGTACACGGTTGGTGGCCCGACGACGCGCGCATCCCGGCGCTTGAGCGTCTCCATCAACTGGTAGGCGCTGGTCGGTCCCCGGCTGTCCCACAGCAGTTCCAGGATGCGCCTTCGCAACGCGGTCATCTGTACGCCGCGTTCCTGGCAAATCGCTGTTGCCAGCGCGACCCGCTCGTCCGGTGCGTGCCGTCCGCGGCACTCCGGGTCGGTGCAGGGCCGGGGTCGGGTCGGCGGTTCGGCCATCACAAGTCTCACCGTGCGAAGCATGCCGGAAATGTTATAATGTTACACAAACGAACGCGGTAGGAACACCACGCGGGGCGGCCCGACATCGACGGAAAGGCGGGGACATGGACGCCCCGGTCTTCGGGATCAAGCCGTGACCCGTGCCTCGGGGTCCCGGACGAATTCGGCGAACCAGCCGGCGCCCGTGCGTGGGGCTGTGCTATGGGGCGTCCCGACCGCGCGGGGTCGCGTGTAGTTGCGCGGAACAGCGGTGCAGACGGCGGAGGCAGCGATCCGGAGGATCGGGACAAACGTCCCGGTGATCCAGTGCCGTTGGCTGATGCGTTGCCCGTCAGTCCCCGGCGCCGGCCGCCGTGCCGAAGGGTCCGTCGAGGTCGTCGGCGAACCGGGCCATCGCCGCGGGGGTGTCGAGCCCCGCAGCGAGATCGGGCTCGCCCGTCTCGGTGAGCGGCGGCGTGGGTTCGTCCCGTGCCGCGGCCCGGGCCTGCTGCCAGCTGGCTTCCCAGGTGGCGCGCCCGTCGCGGGCGGCGTCCGCGATCGCCCACACCAGCCCGTCGGCGTACGCACGTTCCGCCGGGTTCGGGTCGCGGCTGAGCATGCCGAAGTGGTACTCCACGGCGAGCTGCTCCGCCCGGTTCTGGACGATCGTCACGACCGTTCCCGAGGTCCACGGGTCGCCGATCGCGTAGAAGTGGCGCAGCGTCCCCGGGCTCTCAATCTTTGTCGCCATCTCGGCCACCGTGCCGGTGATGTGGTGCTGCAGGCGGCCGATGTACTCGGCTTGCCGCCACGTCTTGATCGTCCGTACGCCGTCAAGCCCGGGCTCCGCCAGCGGATGTCGCGGTCGCCGACCTGTCCGCGGACCCACATGGCGAGGGTCCAGCGCCGGAGCGCCCCGTCCCAGGGCGCCGCGCGCAGGCAATGCGGCCCGGCCGTCGACCGGCCTGCCGGCGGGGCGGTTGGGCGATTGGCCGTTCCACCGGGGCCAGTTTGACGGGTCCGTAATGGACGGGATCGTCAAGTGGTACGAGGAGGTCGTCGGCGGCAAGCCGTGGCCTGACCGGCCCCGGATGCTGATTGCAGTTGATGGCTATTCGCGCGCGGTGCTCGCTTGGTGCATTTGTTTCCTGAACGAATCCGGCGAGATGGCGCTGCTGGTGATCCGGGATCTGGTGCGGCGCCATCATCGGGTTCCCGATATCTCGCTGTTCGACAACGGGAGCGGCTTCATCTCGGGTGTGCTGCGCCGGGTGCTGGTCGGCGCCTGCAGACGCACGGTGGCATTCCGGCCGCCGCACGCTCCGAAGTTCTCCGGGCAGGTGGAACGCGCGTTCCGGGAGCACCAGGACCAGTTGCTGCGGAACATGGCCGGCTACACCGGTCGGCTTCGCAAGCGCCGCATGGTGACGAAGAAATTTGATCCCCGCCAGGATGCGGTCTGGGGCCTGGATGGTCTCATGCGGCTGACCGCGGCGTTTTTTGCCCTCTACAACGACACGGTCAACACGGAAATCGGCATGACGCCGAACCAGGCGCTGGAAGAGGGCTGGAAGCTCCGCGGGCTGCGGACAGACCAGAAGCTCGTGTACGACGAGCAGTTCCGCAGGGCGACGCTGCCGTCCACCAGCAGGGAGCACGTGCTCGACCCGCAGAAGGGGTTCTATTTCCTGGGCAATCGCTACCGGAACCCGGCCGCCAGCGGACGGTTCACCAGGAAACCCGTGCACGAGCGCAGCTTCTATCTGCGGTTCGATCCCGAGGATGCGGCCGTCGTCTTTGCCCGGATCAAGGGCAGGCTCGAGGCGTTCCGCTGCGATGCGGCGGATCGGCTGGACGCCTTTGCGGTGCCCGGGGATCGACGCCTGGTCTCGCTCACGATGCCCATTGAGAAACGCGACGCCCGCCGTGAAGAACGGCTCGGCAATGATCGCTTGACGGACATGCTGGACGCCATCGACGAAGCCCAGGAAGAGACGGCGCGTACCCGCCGGGAAGAACTGGAGAGGCATTCGTCGGACGACCCCGCGCGCTGGTTGGCCGGCGATGAGGCGGCCGGCGGGATGGAACCGGAGGATGGCGAGCCCCGCCATCCCCTGGCTTACCTGGACAAGACGGACGACGACGAAGGCGAGGTGAACGATGCCGACGCCGGTTGACGTGGGCGTAGCCCTCGCGCAATTCGACGGCACTTCGCTCGAACACTTGCATCGTCGCAGGGCGTTGAAGGCGCTGCGAGCCTTCTACAGGTCCCCCGCCCGGATCGGCTTCCTGACCGGACCCGAGCAGTCCGGCAAGTCGGACGTGGCCCGCGTTTTTGCCGAGCGCACCAATCGGAAAGCCGGGCGGGAGGCGATGCCGGTGCTGGTGGCGCGCGCGACTGGGCTGTGCGGGACGGTGTTCCAACCGGACCAGCTCGTCAGGGAATTTGCGCTCGCGGCAAAGGTCCCGGCGCTCGAGCACCTGTGCGCGCCGCCGCAGCAGGTAGAGAACCTGTTCGGGCAGACCCACATCGTGCCGCGCCTGCCGAAGGGGTCCCAGCGGGAACGGACCGAGGTGATGTGCGCGGCCTTGCGGAATGCCGTGGCGTATCGGCAAGTGGACCTGCTGGTCGTGGACCAGATCGAGCGGATTTTCTCCGAGGATCGGCCGCGGCACTTGGTGCGGTACCGCTACGTCGAGGAGATCGCCGAGCAGACCGGCGTCCGGATGTTGCTGGTCGGACGTGATTCCCTGGTGGCGTCGGTCCTGGCGTCCGTGCAGGCCTTGGGGCCGCCTCCGGTCGTGCGTTTGCCGCGCTACGCCGACTTGCGCGAGGGATCCGGATACGAGCAATTCCGGTCGTTCGCACAGAAGCTCCTGGATGACGTCCCGGGAATCACGATGGAACCCATCGACCATCAGGCGATGGGCAGGTTGCACGCCAAGTGTTTGGGGTGTCCCGGGCTGTTGGCGAACTTGGTTCGCGAAGCGCTGTCCGACGCTCTCCCCGCAGGGCTGTTTCGTTCAGCGATATTGCGCGTTGACGACGTGGTCCGGAAGGGCCAGCCGGCGACGTACCTGCGTGCCCGGTTGCAAGCGATCCAGGAAGGCGAGGAAGCCATCAGGCGTTATGTCGAGGTGCAGCCGCACGATGAGCTGATCCTCCAGCAGGAACTGGGCCTGACCCCGCGAAAGCAAGCTCCCCGGAACTCGACCAGGACCCCGAAATGGGCCGCCGGCGGCAACGCCATTCACCGGCGCAAGGTTGGCGAGCATACGCCGAGGCGCATCAGGCCGGATTCCGCCTGATGGTCCCGCATTTGTTTCCGGTCCCGCCGATCGGGGTGGGGACGCCCGGTGTGGAAAGCCTGCCCGGGTACGTTTCGCGGCTTGCTGGCGAACACATGCTGCAGCCGCACTTTCTCTTTCGCGAACTCCAGAGAGTTTGCCCAGATTTCGACGACGGCTTGCTGGATCCGAAGTTCTTCGCCACGGATGCGCGCCGCGTCGACGGCACGTTCGGTGCCGGCCCGAAGCTTGCGGATGTGCTGGCAGGTGCGACCGGTGTGGCGGACGTGCAGACGCTCGGCATGCGGCGATGGCATGACGTTCTCGATCCCAAGCACAAATCGTTGTTCAAGCCTGTTCGGTCGTGGTGCCCGGAGTGCCACGCGGAAAGGGCCATGAACGGGGAACCACCGTACGAGCCCTTGCTGTGGCACATCGATGGCGTGATGCACTGCCACGCGCACCGGACGAGATTGCGGACGGAATGTCCCAGTTGCGGGTCTGCTCAGCCGATGCTGGCGCAGTACGGATGGCTGTTCACGTGCCCGGTATGCGACGGCGCTCTGGCGGCGGCGGGAAGCGATGATCGCAGCGTGCAGGAACTGGGTCCGGAGGAGCGTTTTCGCATGGACGCGGTCGGACGGCTGTTGGCACGCCACAACGCGGGTGAGCCGCGGCCGACCAGAGCCGGGTTCGTGCAGCGCCTGCACGAGGCATGGGACATGCACGGTTCCGAACTTGGGCGGACGAACCCGACGCTGAAGCGCTCGGTGCGGGACAACGTGTACCGCTGGCGGCAACCGCGGCATCGACCGACGCTCGGGGGTGTGCTGCGCTTCTCGCGCTGTACCGACGTGGACCTGGTGTGGTTGCTGGACGGCCATGGCGGCATGCATTGGACCCCTGGCGGCGGAGGCGGTGCGGCCCTGGAAGACGTAGCTCCTTTTCCTCTGCCGGCAGGCGCGTCAGGCGTGACCATGCGCTGATTGCCGGTGCACTCGGTCGCCTCTTGGAGAGCGGCTCGAGGCCTGTTTCAGCGGCGGCTGCGGCGCAGCGTCTTCGCGTGAGCCTGGGTTATCTCCAGTACCGTTTTCCGGACGAACTGCGAGAGCTGCGAGCACGCTGGCGCGCTGAAAAAAAGGCTGCGAAGCGCCGGAAGGTTCGCCGGGAGGCTGAGCGCGTGCGGGAAGTCGCGGCAAGACTCGCTCGGGCAGGCATTGAACCTACGCGCTGGAGGGTGTCGAAGGTCCTGTACCCCGAAGCCCGCCGGAGGAATCTGGACCCTGAAACCGCGAAACAGCTGGGCCGAGTCAGGTCAGGGCTGCCGCCGGAGTGATAGGCCTCCTGCCGAGGCTGCGTGTGGCAACCGAAAGTTTGCAAGCTGCGTGGCAATCAAATGTTTGCAAAAATTGAAAACAATTATTGTGTTGTACAGCACGGTCTGTGAGGGAAGTAAGGGCTGGAGCGGGTGATGGGAATCGAACCCACGTAACTAGCTTGGAAGGCTAGGGCTCTACCATTGAGCTACACCCGCATCGTGCCGTTTGAACGCGGTTGTCCCCAACCGATTGCTGGATGGTGCAGGGGGTAGGATTCGAACCCACGTAGACGTAACGTCGCCAGATTTACAGTCTGGTGCCTTTAACCACTCGGCCACCCCTGCATCACGACCTTGGTCTCCGACCATCGTTGCAGGCCACAGTGCATCCTCGGTGTTATGCCAGAAATGCTAAGGGCCTGCAAAATGGAACGTCGGCACGGACGACCGGTCACGGAAATGCCGCAGGGCCAGCGCGAGACCGGAGAATTGGCCGCTTTGCCGGCGACGGCTTCACCTGACAGCCGGCCGGCGCCCCCGGCGTCGGATTTACTGGCCGGCGGCCCTCATGTCGTCTTCGTCAGGCATGAGCATGAACTCGGGGTACGCCTCGATGCCAAGCTCCGCTACGTCCTGCCCCAGTCCCTCGACCCGTGCCGAGACCCGCACGCCGATGAGGAGATCCAGCGCCTTCCAGACGACAAACGAAGTAACGAACACAAACGCACCGATCGCCACGATTCCGGTCAACTGCACGAGGAAGTCGCCGCCTGCCGCAATGCAGACGGCCAGCGTCCCCCAGATCCCCGCCACCAGGTGCGCCGGCACCGCACCGACCACGTCATCGAGTTTCAGGGTTTCCATCAGGCGCATGGCCGCGGCGCACACGAAACCACCGACCCCGCCGATCAGTACTGCCCAGTAATGATCGACGAAATCGGGACCGGCAGTGACGGCGACCAGACCGGCAATGGCCCCGTTGAGGCCGGCAAGCAGATCGACGCGGCCGAGCAGCGGCCTGGAGACGGCAATTGCGACGATCACGCCGGCCGCACCCCCCAGCGTGGTGTTGACGAGAACGATGCTCATCGCGACCGCGTCGCTGGCACCAGCCACCGCGAGCTGCGATCCGCCGTTAAATCCGAACCAGCCCATCCAGAGAATGAACACGCCCAGCGTCACGGCCACCACATTCGAAGGGGGGGTCGGCTTCACGGTTCCGTCCGGGCGAAACTTGTGCAGCCGCGCGCCGATCACGTAGATGCCTGCAAGCGCGGCCCACCCGCCGGTCGAGTGGACGATGGTAGACCCGGCAAAATCCTGGAAGCCCATCTCCGACAGCCAACCGCCGCCCCACGTCCAGGCGCCGACAATCGGATAAATGACGCCGGTCAGGAGTAGGGTGAACGCGAAGAACGTCCACAACTTGACCCGCTCGGCGATCGCTCCGGACACGATCGATGCGGTTGTCGCCACGAAGACCATCTGGAAGAACCAGTCCGACATCGTGGAGTAGCCGGCCTTGACGACGGCCGCCTCGGCATCCGCCTGCTGGGCGAGCAGGGCAATCTCTTCGGCCGACGACCCGTACAGCAGCTTGAGGGTTCCTGCGAACTGGCCGACGTCCGTATACATCAGGTTGTAGCCGATGAAATAGAACGCGAGGCCCGCGATAGAGTAGAGACCGATATTCTTCAGGCAGATGACTGACGCGTTCTTGGTGCGAACGGAGCCGGCCTCCAGCATCGTGAACCCGGCGCACATCCACATCACCAACACGCCCCAAATCAGGAACGAAAAGGTATTGAGGACGAAATCGGTGGCAGCATCTGCGGCTGCAAGCGCGCCGGTCGGACAAAGAACAGCGAGTCCGGCCGCTGTGACGGCAACGAGGGGCATCCGGGCACCGGTACCGTGGATATCGTCAGGAAGGGTTGACAAGTCTCGCTTCATGCTGCGACCTCCACTCCGGCCATGGCTGAATGTGTGTTGGCGGGAACCCCTCCAGGCACGGCTAACCTCCGCTTTACACCGGGTAAAACGCAGGTACTGTCACTTGGCGTCGGACAGTACACTGCGCGTTGGTGGGTGGCAACACAGGTTCCGGGCCCCGTGCGTCAGATCGGCCTCCCGTGCGGGTTGGAGCCTTGGCGGATGCGGTTGCGCACGATGGGTATCCATGTGTCAAGAGCCTTGCTATCACTGGTTTTCGCCCGTGCCCACCACGCTCCGTTCCTCGTGCGCTTTAACTTGCTGAACAGGCCCGTCGATACCGCAGTGGGCTCCAGCGTTTTTGACGATGCGGGATGCCGGACCTAACTTGAAGCAGCGGTAGGCACGCTGCAGTCCGCCGCACTCGCGTGAGCATGCCGCCACGCCGTTGACGGCGCGGGTGCAGGGCTTATGCTTGCGAGGTTCCCGCCCATCGCAGGGCGCGGTTCTTGCTGCATCTCGGAGATTTTGCGGTGGCTCGGTTGGCCGGTGTCAATGTGCCCTCGGAAAAGAGGGTGGATTTCGCGCTCACGCACATTTACGGCGTCGGTCGGACGACAGCCCGGCGAATCCGTGAGCAGGCCGGCCTGTCCGAGGAGAAGCGGGTCCGTGATCTCACCGAGGCGGAACTCGGGCGCGTGCGGGAAATCGTTGACCGTATGCCGATGATCGAGGGTTCGTTGCGCCGTGAGCAGGCGATGCAGATCAAGCGCCTGATGGACCTCGGTTGCTATCGGGGTTTGCGGCATCGGCGGGGGCTGCCGGTCAACGGCCAGCGCACTCACACCAATGCCCGAACCCGGAAGGGAAGGGCGCGACCCGTAACCGGCAAGAAGAAGGCCTGAGTCCGCGGGTCCTGTCTGGCATTTCAACGGAGTGACGCGATATGGCTCGCGAACGTCGTCGGCGCAAGCAACGAAAGAACATTACCGCTGCAGTCGCGCACGTGAGTGCCACCTTCAATAACACGATCATCACCATCACCGACCACCAGGGCAACACGCTCGCGTGGTCGTCTGCGGGTGAGCGCGAGTTCTCGGGTTCGCGCAAGGCCACCCCGTATGCGTCGCAGATGGCCGCTGAGGCAGTCGGCCGCAAGGCGCAGGAGCACGGGGTGAAGACCCTCGAGGTCGAAGTGCGCGGCCCAGGGTCCGGTCGGGAATCTGCGCTGCGGGCCCTGCAGAGTACCGGCTTCGTGATCACCGCCATCCGCGACGTCACGCCGATCCCCCACAACGGTTGCCGTCCGCCGAAACGTCGCCGGGTCTGACGCGAGTCAGCATGCGGAGACCGACGAGCCTGCTCCGGCCGGGCGGGGGCGCAACGTCCGTCACCAATCAGGAGACACCATTCGCATGAGCGATTTCAGGTTGGGTTCCGAACACTTGATCAGTCCATCGGCCGTCGATGTTCGGCCGGGCGCCGATCCGTCGCGCAAGGCGACGCTCGTCATCGAGCCCCTGGAACGTGGTTTCGGACTCACGCTTGGGAACGCGCTCCGCCGCGTGCTGCTTTCCTCGCTGCCAGGCTCCGCGGTCACCGCCATTCGCATCGAAGGGGTGCTGCACGAGTTCTCGTCGATCCCCGGGGTGCGCGAGGACGTCATCGATCTCATCCTGAACGTGAAGGCGATCATCCTCCGGACCCATTCCGAGCGGCCGCGCCATCTGGAATTGCGCGTGAAGGGCCCGAACACCGTGACCGCCGGCATGATCACGCCGACGGCGGATGTCGAGATTGTCAATCCCGATCTCGTCCTCTGTCATCTCGACGACGGAGCCGAACTGATCATGGAACTCACGGTTGCGTCCGGGAAGGGCTACGTGCCAGCGGCGCAGAACCGACCGGAGAACGTCTCGGTCGGCCTGATCCCGGTCGATGCCATCTACAGCCCGATCCGCACGGTGGCCTACCAGGTCCAGAACACCCGGGTGGGGCAGGTGACCGACTACGACAGCCTGTCGCTCACGGTAGAAACCGACGGCACCCTGACTCCGTCCGAAGCGGTCGAGCGGGCCGCGCGCACGCTGAACGATCAGCTCGGAATTTTCATCACCAGCGGAACCATGGCCACGGCTCGACCCGCCGCCGCGGTCACCCCGGAGGTCACGGCGTCGCTCAATCCCCATCTTCTCAAGAAGGTCGAGGAGCTGGAACTCTCCGTGCGGGCGGCCAACTGCCTGAAGAACGACAACATCGTCTATGTCGGCGACCTTGTCCGCAAGACCGAAGAAGATCTCCGGAAAACCCCCAATTTCGGTGCGCGCTCGATGAACGAAATCCGGGACGTGCTGAAGACCATGGGCCTCTCGTTCGGGATGCAGGTGACCGACTGGCCCCCCGAGAACATCGAGGAACTGGTTCAGGCCCAGGCCGATGCGCGCCTGGCACGCATGCGCTGAACGGGCCCGGAGTAACGACATGAGACACCGGCACAGCGGCCGCAAGCTCAACCGCACGAGTGCCCACCGCAAGGCCGCGTTCAAGAATCTGGCGGCCGCGCTGATCAGGCACGAGCGAATTCGAACGACCCTACCCAAGGCCAAGGAACTCCGGCCGATCGTGGAACGGCTGATTACGCTCGCCAAGCAGGACACGCTGCACGCCCGGCGGAACGCGATTTCCCGCCTGCCGCGCGATGCCGACATCGCGAAACTCTTCGGCCCGCTGTCCGAGCGCTTCGCGAGTCGCCCCGGGGGCTACACCCGGATCGTCCGGGCCGGGCACCGGTACGGTGACGCGGCGGACATGGCCTACATCGAGTTCGTCGACCGGACCCCGGCAGTGCGGACCGTGGCCGCGGAAGAGACGCCCCGCCCGCCCGAAACGCCGAGCGCAGCGCCCGAGCCGACCGAGGCCGACAAGGGCCCGTGGTGGCGCCGGCTGGGGTTCAACCGGCAGAACGACTGATGGGGTGATGCCGGCGGCGGCCAGCATGCCGCACAGCGCATTCGGGGCAGGCGTGCGCTGACGGATCTGTTCGAGGCGGCCGGACTGGAGTCAGCGGCCCCGGAGCGACCGCTGGCCGACCGGATGCGTCCGCGCCAGCTCGCGGACCTCGTCGGACAAGCGCATTTGGTGGAAGGCGACGGCCCGATCGCGTCGATGGTGTCCACCGGTGCGATCCGGTCGGCCATCCTTTGGGGCCCGCCGGGCACGGGCAAGACCACCATCGGCCGGCTGCTCGCCACGGCCGGCAATCTCGATCTGGTTCAGGTCTCCGCAGTCGGCCAGGGTGTGCAAACCCTCCGGAAGGCCTTTGCCGACGCTGCCGAGCGGCGGAGCGAAGGGCGGGGGACCCTGCTCTTCGTCGACGAGATTCACCGATTCAACCGAACCCAGCAGGACGCGCTGCTGCCGGCCGTCGAGGACGGCACCGTCACCTTGGTCGGTGCGACCACCGAGAACCCCTCCTTCGAGGTGGGGGCGGCGCTGCTGTCTCGGTGTCGGGTGCTCACGCTGAGGCGGCTGGACGACTCGGCGCTTGCGGAACTGCTGGAGCGCGCGGAGCACCGCCTTGGCGGGCCGCTGGCGTTGGAGCCGGAAGCCAGGACGGCGCTGATCAACATGGCCGACGGCGATGGCCGGATCCTGATCAACCTCGCCGAGGACCTTGGGGCGGACCCTCCGCCGGCGCCGCTCGACCGGGCGGCCCTGCGGACCCGTGTCCAGGCGCGGTCCCTTCTCTATGACCGCAAGGGTGACCAGCACTACGACCTGATCAGCGCCCTGCACAAGTCGGTCCGCGGGTCGGATCCGGACGCCTCACTGTACTGGCTGGCGCGCATGCTGGCGGCCGGCGAGAATCCCCGGTACGTGGGGCGCCGCCTGATCCGGATGGCCTCGGAAGATATCGGACTCGCCGCTCCGGACGCACTGGCCCGGGCGATCGCCGCCTTCGATGCCTACGAACGACTGGGCTCTCCCGAGGGCGAGCTGGCGTTGGCGCAGGCGACCATCGAGCTGGCCTGTGCGCCAAAATCCAACGCCGCGTACACCGCCTACAGGGCTGCGCTTGATCTGGCGAAGTCCTCGGGGTCCCTGCCGCCGCCACTGCACATCCGGAACGCGCCGACCGCGCTGATGCGGGAACTCGGCTACGGTGCCGGCTACGCCTACGACCATGAAGCTCCCGGCGCGTTTTCCGGTCAGAACTACTTTCCAGACGACATGGAGCGACAAAACCTGTACCGGCCCACCGATCGCGGGCAGGAGCGCGAGATTCGCAAGCGGCTGGACCGCTGGAAGACGCTCCGGTCTAGCCGTCCGTCCCCTGCCGATCTACCATGAGACCAACCGGCAGACCGTGGAAAATGGCGGGTCATCGGGTTCGACGACACGTGCTCGGAACGACGCCAAAGGGCGCCAAATGTGATTAGGTGTCTGAACTCGTTGCAGAACGTGCGCAGCGGGGGTACCTTCCAACGCTTTGGCAGGCGGTGCGGCCTGTGCACCAATCTTGGGGAGATGTTCACTTGAACAAGAGCGAATTCGTGGCCAAAGTGGCCGCCGAAACCGGATTCAGCCAAGCTGATGCTGGCCGCGCTGTAGAGTCGGTCCTGAGCGGCATCGCCAATACGCTGTCTGCGGGAAGCGAAGCCCGGATCGCCGGATTTGGGACCTTCGCCGTTTCATCGCGCGGGGCGCGCATGGGGCGGAACCCGCGCACTGGCGAGTCGATCGAAATCAAGGCGTCCAAGTCGGTCCGATTTCGCCCGGCCAAGGCGCTGAAGGACGCTGTCAACTAGGTGACACTGGGCCGATGTCCGCGTGTGGTGGCCATCCGCACCCGGACGATGCACCGACGGGTGCGAACGGCCCGGCTTCGGCGGCCATTGGCCGGTGTCGGTTGCAGGCGCGCCTGAAGGTTGAACCTGCCGGGCCGGCACGGGCTGCCACCGGAGTTTCTGGCTACGCCGCGGCCTTCGTGGACCCTCGCGGACCGGGAAGCCGAGATCCCCGACCTCATGGGTTCACGAAAACGGTTGACACCTTTCGGCCGCAATCCTAGAACGTACGGGGACAACCCCGGCAGCCTGTCCGTTCGGATGGGGGTGTAGCTCAGCTTGGTTAGAGCGCTGGCTTGTCACGCCAGAGGTCGCGGGTTCAAGTCCCGTCACTCCCGCCATTATGCGAACTCGGGTCCATGAACGCGTTTTTGGCGGACTATCTCCCCATCGCCCTGTTCTTTGTCGTGGCGGGTGCCATCGGCGGCGCCATGGCCATGGCGGCCTGGCTGATCGCGCCGCAACGCCCGGACCCCGAGAAGCTCTCGTCGTACGAGTGCGGATTTGCGCCGTTCGACGATGCGCGCGGCCGGTTCGACGTGCGCTTCTACCTGGTGGCCATCCTGTTCATCATTTTCGATCTGGAGATCGCCTTCCTGTTTCCCTGGGCCCTGGCCCTCGGTGACATCGGGCTGTACGGGTTCGGGTCGATGATGGTCTTCCTGGCGCTGCTGACGGCCGGTTTCGTCTACGAATGGCGAAAGGGAGCGCTGGAATGGGAGTAGGCGCGCCGACTCTGGCCAATCCGCTCGCCGACGGTCTTTCGGACCGGGGGTTCGTCGTGACCCAGCTGGACCGCCTCGTCAATTGGGCGCGCACCGGCTCGCTGTGGCCAATGTCGTTTGGCCTCGCTTGTTGCGCCGTCGAAATGATGCACGCCGGTGCCAGCCGCTACGACCTTGACCGGTTTGGCGTAGTGTTCCGGCCGAGTCCGCGCCAGTCAGACGTGATGATCGTGGCCGGCACCCTTACCAACAAGATGGCGCCCGCACTCCGCAAGGTGTACGACCAGATGGCGGAACCCCGCTGGGTGATCTCCATGGGGAGCTGCGCCAACGGCGGAGGGTACTACCACTACTCGTATTCGGTCGTCCGCGGCTGCGACCGGATCGTGCCGGTGGATGTGTACGTGCCCGGCTGCCCGCCGACGGCAGAGGCGCTCCTGTACGGCATCCTCCAACTGCAGAAGAAGATCCGGCGCACCGGGAGGGTCAAGGGGGCGTGAACGCGGTCGGGGCGGCGCGTAGGACGCGATGCCTGAACCCTTGCCAGGAGCTGGTATGAGCGAGTTCTCCGAGGGCGCCGACCCCGGGCGCGCGCACGCGGCCCTGCTGTCCGCCGTCCAGCGCGACTTTCCCGCGGCGCGGGGCCAGTCCCGATTCGGCGACGATGAACTTCAGGTCGCCGTACCGGACATCGCGCAGGTGCTGGCCTACCTGCGGGACGAGCCGGGCCTCCGGTTTACCCAGTTGGTGGATCTCTGCGCGGTGGACTATCCCGAACGATCAAGCCGCTTCGAGGTGGTGTACCACCTGCTCAGCGTGGTGCATAACCGGCGGGTCCGGGTGAAGGTCGCCGTGCCTGAGGACACTCCCGTCCCGTCGGTGGTGGAAGTATTCCCGGCCGCCGGGTGGTACGAGCGCGAAGTCTGGGACCTGTTCGGCATTGCCTTTGACGGCCACCCCGATCTGCGGCGAATCCTGACGGACTACGGTTTTCAGGGTCATCCGTTGCGGCGCGACTTCCCCCTGTCGGGCAAGGTTGAGGTGCGGTACGACGACGGACTGAAGCGCGTCGTGTACGAGCCGGTCCATTTGCCCCAGGCGTTTCGGGAGTTCGACTTCGAGAGCCCTTGGGAGGGAGCGCCGCCGGCCGCTCCGGAGGATCCGGAGCATGACTGACGTCCAGATCCAGAACCTGACGCTGAACTTCGGGCCCCAGCATCCGGCCGCCCACGGGGTGCTGCGTCTGGTGCTCGAGATGGACGGGGAGGTCGTGGAGCGGGCCGATCCGCACATCGGGCTGCTTCATCGCGGCACCGAAAAACTGATCGAGCACAAGACCTACGTGCAGGCGATTCCCTATTTCGACCGGCTCGACTACGTGTCGCCGATGGCGCAGGAGCATGCCTTCGTGCTCGCCGCGGAACGCCTGCTGGAACTCGATATTCCCCCGCGTGCGCGGTACCTGCGCGTCCTGTTCGACGAGATCACGCGGGTCCTCAACCACGCGCTGCAGATCGGGGCGCAGGCGCTCGACCTTGGCGCCACCACACCGTTCCTGTGGCTGTTCGAGGAACGCGAGAAACTGATGGGGTTCTACGAGGCGGCCTCGGGTGCCCGGCTGCATGCCGCCTACTACCGGGTGGGCGGGGTCCATCGGGACCTCCCGCCCGGTCTCACGGACGAGATCCTGACGTGGGCCGACGGCTTCGAGACGATCCTGGCGGACGTCGAGGAGCTGCTGAGTGAGAACCGGATCTTCCGCCAGCGCACCGTCGACATCGGCGTGGTCACGGCCAAGGACGCACTGGCGTGGGGCTTCACCGGACCGATGATCCGGGGATCCGGGATCGCCTGGGACCTGCGGCGCGCCCAGCCCTACGAGGTCTACGCGGACCTCGACTTCAAGGTGCCCGTGGGCACGAACGGCGACTGCTTCGACCGCTATCTCCTGCGGCTGGAAGAGATGCGCCAGAGCGTCGGCCTGATCCGCCAGTGCATCGCCCGCCTGCCGGCCGGGCCAGTGCTCGCCGGCAATCCCCGGATCCGGCCACCTGCGCGCGGCGACATGAAACATTCGATGGAGGCGTTGATCGCGCATTTCAAGCTGTTCACGGAAGGCGTGCGCGTGCCCGAGGGCGAGGTCTACGCGGCGGTCGAGGCGCCCAAGGGAGAGTTCGGCGTCTATCTCGTGGCCGACGGCGGCAGTCGGCCGTACCGGTGCCATATCCGGGCGCCGGGTTTCGCGCACCTGCAGGGCCTCGACGCCATGGTCCGCGGGCACCAGCTGGCCGACGTGGTGGCCTGCATCGCGTCGCTGGACATCGTCTTCGGGGAGGTCGACCGATGACCGGAGGCGCCGATCTCTTTCCCGGCCCGGACCGGGACGAGGCCGAGCGGATTCTCGGCAGGTACCCGCAGGAGCACCGCCAGAGCGCCGTGCTGCCGCTCCTGGACCTCGCGCAGCGACGGCACGGCGGCTGGTTGCCGGCCGCGGTCGTCGACGCGGTGGGCGACTATCTCGGCATGCCATCGATGCGGGTGCGGGAACTGGTCACGTTCTACTCGATGTTCCACGACCGGCCGGTCGGCCGGTATCTGGTGCAGGTGTGCCGCACGACGCCGTGCTGGCTCCGGGGCAGCGACGAGGTGCTTGCCGCCGCCCGGCACGAGCTCGGCATCGCGCCCGGCGAGACCACGCCGGACGGCGACTTCACTTTGATCGAGGTGGAGTGTCTCGGTGCCTGCGCGGACGCGCCGGTCGTCCAGATCAACGACGATTTCCACGAACGCCTGGACGGCGGGCAGATGCGCGCCTGGATCCAGGCCCATCGTGGCCCAAAGGACGGCTGAAGCCGTGCGCGACGCCGACCGGGTCTTCCCGAATCTCGACGGGACCGCGGACCCCGGCCTTGAAGCCGCCCGGCGGCGCGGCGACTGGGAGGACACCCGGGCGCTGATCCGCCGCGGCCGCGAGGCCATCCAGGGCACGATCCGTGATTCCGGCCTTCGGGGCCGGGGCGGGGCGGGCTTTTCGACGGGCCTCAAGTGGTCGTTCATGCCGAAGGAACCCGCCCCCGTCCGGCCTCACTACCTGATCGTGAACGCCGACGAGAGCGAGCCGGGGACCTGCAAGGACCGCGAGATCCTGCGGCACGAACCGCACAAACTGATCGAGGGGACGTTGCTGGCCGGGGTCGGCATCAGCGCGCACACCGCCTATATCTACGTCCGGGGCGAATTCGAGGCGGAGCGGCGCTGCCTCGAGGCGGCAATCACGGAATGCTACGCGGCCGGACTGCTCGGGCCGGACGCCTGCGGATCGGGTCACGACTTCGACATCCACGTCCACCGGGGGGCGGGTGCCTACATCTGCGGCGAGGAGACCGGACTGATCGAGAGCCTGGAGGGCAAGAAGGGGTTTCCGCGGCTCAAGCCGCCGTTCCCGGCAAGCGCCGGCCTCTGGGGCTATCCCACGACCGTGAACAACGTCGAGACGATCGCCGCGGTGCCGGCGATTCTGCGGCGCGGGGCGCCCTGGTTCGGCGGTATCGGCCGCCCGCAGAACACCGGTACCAAGCTGTTCTGCCTGTCCGGGCACGTGGAACGCCCGTGCACGGTGGAGGCGGAGATGGGCATCCCGCTCCGCGAACTAATCGAGCAGTACGGCGGCGGCGTCCGCGGCGGCTGGGACAACCTATTGGGGGTGATCCCCGGCGGTTCCAGCACCAAGGTGCTGCCGGCGTCCGCGTGCGACAACCTGCAGATGGACTTTGATGGGCTGCGCGAGGCCGGCAGTGCGCTGGGCACGGCGGGCGTCATCGTGATGGATCGCACCACCGACATCGTGGCGGCGATCGCGCGGCTGTCCCACTTCTACTGGCACGAAAGCTGCGGTCAGTGCACCCCATGCCGGGAGGGGACCGGCTGGGTGTCGCGGATCATGGACCGGTTCGTGGCCGGAGAGGCCGCGCCATCGGATCTCGATACGCTCGAGTCCGTGTGCGCGCAGATCGAGGGACACACCATCTGCGCCCTGGGTGACGCGGCCGCGTGGCCCGTGCAGGGCCTCCTGACGCACTTCCGCGACGAACTGGAACAGCGCGTCGCCGGAAGCTCCCGCTTCCTTGCCGCCTGAGACGCTCGATGCCCAAGCTGAGCATTGACGGAACCGAGGTCGAGGTCGCCGACGGCACCACGGTCCTCCGGGCCTGCGAGCAGGCGGGTGTCGAGATCCCGAGGTTCTGTTTTCACGAACGCCTGTCGATCGCGGGCAACTGCCGCATGTGCCTGGTGGAGCAGGTCGGCGTCCCCAAACCGGTGGCGAGCTGCGCCATGCCGGTGGCGGAGGGGATGCAGATCCTGACGCAGTCCGAGCGCGTGCAGGCGGCGCGCGAGGGCGTGATGGAATTCCTGCTCGTGAACCATCCGCTGGACTGTCCGATCTGCGATCAGGGTGGCGAATGCGATCTGCAGGACCAGGCCCTCTACTACGGGCGGGTCCGGAGCCGCTTCCGGGAAGCCAAGCGCGCCGTGTCGGACAAGGATTTTGGCCCGCTCGTCAAGACGGTCATGACCCGGTGCATCCACTGCACGCGGTGCGTCCGGTTCATGGATGAAGTGGCCGGCGTCCCGGAACTCGGCACCATGGGCCGCGGCGAAGACATGGAGATCGTGGCCGCGCTCGAGGGATGCCTGCACAGCGAGCTGGCCGGCAACGTCGTGGACCTGTGTCCGGTCGGCGCACTGACCTCGAAGCCGTACGCTTTTGCGGCCCGTCCCTGGGAGCTGTCCCATACCGAAAGCGTCGACGTCCTGGACGGCACCGGATCGGCGATCCGGATCGATGCACGGGACGGCCGGGTGCTCCGCGTGCTGCCGCGGGTCAACGAGGACATCAACGAGGAATGGATCGGCGACCGGTCGCGCCATGCCGTCGACGGATTGGCCGTGCGGCGACTGGATCAGCCGTGGCTGCGGCAGAACGGGGCGTTCGAGCCGGTGACCTGGGACGTTGCCCTTGCGGCGGTGGCAACAGCGCTGCAGGACGCAGCGGCCGCCCGGACCGCTCTGCTGGCCGGCGATCTGGTCGGGCTGGAGGGCATGGCGGCGCTGGCCGACCTGATGCGCCAGCGCGGTGTCGCCAGCGTGGACTGCCGCCAGGATGGGGGTGCGTTCGGGTCCGGGAAGCCGGCCTCGTGGCGTTTCAACGCGACCATTGCCGGAATCGACCGGGCGGATGCGATCCTGTTGGTCGGCACCAATCCCCGCCGCGAAGCTCCCGTGATCAACGCCCGGATCCGCAAGCGCTGGCGTGCGACCGGCATTCCGGTCGCCCGGATCGGCCCGGCGACCGACCTGACCTACCCGGTGACCGAACTTGGCAACGGTCCAGACGCTCTCGCCGAGCTTGCGCTGGGGACGCATCCGTTCGCAGCGGCGTTGGGGCAGGCCCGGCATCCCCTGATCGTCGTGGGTTCGGGCGCCCTGGCACGCGCAGACGGGGCCGTCATCCTCGGCCTGGCCCGGCAGGTGGCCGAAGCCGCGGATGCCGCCCGCGCCGACTGGAACGGATTTTCGGTGCTGCAGCGGTGCGCCGCGCGCGCGGGCGGTCTGGAGCTTGGCGTGGTGCCTGCCGAGGGCGGGCTCGATGCGCGGGGCATGGTGAGCGCGGCGAACGAGGGCGGGCTCGATTTCATGTACCTTCTGGGCGCCGATGAAATCGATCCGGAAGCCTTCCGGGACACGTTCACCGTCTACCAGGGACATCATGCCGATCGCGGCGCGCGCTACGCTGACGTACTGCTTCCGGCGGCGGCGTACACCGAGCAGGAAGCCACCTACGTCAACACCGAGGGCCGGCCGCAACGGGCTCGGCCGGCCCATCCGCCTCCGGGCGACGCCCGACCGGACTGGAAGATTCCCGTGGCATTGGCGGCGCGGATGGGGACACCGCTGCCCTACGATTCGCTGGCGGGGCTCTGGCGCTGGATCGAGGCGGCGCACCCGCATCTGACGGCGATCGACCAGGTGCCGCCGCCGGCGCCGCTGACGTCCTTCGGGAATGCGGGCGGCGAACTGGATGGAGCGCCGTTCGCGGAAGTGGTTCCCGACTACTACCGCACCTGCCCGATCAGCCGGGCCTCGGCCACCATGGCTGCCTGTGCCCGGGCCGTCGCCGATGCTTGATGCCGTCCTGACGATCCTGCAGGTGACGCTCGGCATCCTGTTGGTCGTGGTGCCGCTGCTCGTGTGCATCGCCTACCTGACCCTTGCGGAGCGCAAGGTCATCGCCGCTGCCCATCGGCGTCGCGGTCCGAACGTCGTGGGGCCGTTCGGCCTGCTGCAGCCGTTCGCTGACGGTCTCAAGCTGCTGGCTAAGGAGATCGTCATCCCGTCCCGCGCCAACCGGGTGGTGTTCGTGCTGGCCCCGGTCGTGACGTTTACGCTCAGCCTCGCCGCCTGGGCGGTCATCCCGGTGAGCGAACAGCTGGTGCTGGCCAACATCAATGTCGGGGTGCTGTACCTGTTCGCGATCTCGTCGCTCGCGATCTACGGCATCATCATGGCCGGCTGGGCGAGCAACTCGAAGTACCCGTTTCTGGGCGCCCTCCGGTCGGCGGCCCAGATGGTCTCCTACGAGGTGTCCATCGGCTTCGTGATCGTGACTGTCGTGCTCTGCGCTGGGTCGCTTAACTTGACCGAGATCGTGCAGGCACAGGAACGCATCTGGTACGTGGTACCCCTGCTTCCCATGGCCGTGGTGTTCTTCATTTCCGCATTGGCCGAGACCAACCGCGCGCCCTTCGATCTGCCCGAGGACGAGGCGGCGCTGGTGGCGGGGTACGCCACCGAGTACTCGTCCATGCTGTTCGTCATGTTTTTCTTGGGCGAATACGCCTCCATGATTCTCATGAGCGCGATGGGAACGATCCTGTTCTTGGGCGGCTGGCTGCCGGTGCCGGGAACGGAGGTGCTGCCGGTCCCGGGCATCGTCTGGTTTGCCCTCAAGACCGCGTTCCTGCTGTTCGTGTTCCTGTGGGTGCGCGCCACCTTACCCAGGTACCGTTACGACCAGCTGATGCGGATCGGCTGGAAGGTCTTCCTGCCGCTGACGCTGGCCTGGGTGGTGTTGACGTCCGCCGTGCTGGTGGCGTTCGACTGGCTGCCGGAAAGGGTGTGATCCGATGACGGAGCCCAACGTCCTGATCCGGATCCTGCACGCGCTCCGGATGGCGTCGCTGGTCGAGCTCTTCGCCGGCCTGACCCGCACGTTCCGACGGATGCTGAGCCCGCCGGTGACCCTCGCCTATCCGAATGAAAAGGGCCGGCTGAGCCATCGTTTCCGCGGCGAGCATGCCCTGCGGCGCTATCCCAACGGCGAGGAGCGCTGCATTGCCTGCAAGCTCTGCGAGGCCGTCTGCCCAGCCCTCGCGATCACCATCGAGGCGGAACCCCGGGCCGACGGCAGCCGGCGCACCACCCGATACGACATCGACATGACGAAGTGCATCTATTGCGGGCTGTGCGAGGAGGCCTGCCCGGTCGACGCCATCGTGCAGGGGCCCAACTTCGAGTTTTCGACGGAGACACGCGAGGAGCTTCTCTACACCAAGGAGCGCCTGCTTGAGAACGGCGACCGCTGGGAACACGCGATCGCGGAGCGCCTTGCCGCCGACGCGACGGCGCGCTGACCGGCCATGACCGCGCCCGACCTGTTCTTCTGGCTGTGCGCGGCCGTGCTCATGATGTCGTCCGTCTTCGTCGTGTCGGCGCGCAGCCTCGTACACGCGGTGTTCTTCCTGATTCTGGCGTTCCTGAACGCTGCGGGGCTGTTCATCCTGCTGGGTGCCGAGTTCCTCGGCATGATGATGCTGATCGTCTACGTGGGCGCTGTCGCCGTGCTGTTCCTGTTCGTCGTCATGACGCTGGACACCGGGCAGCCCGGCGGGACGCTCCGGGCCCGGCTGCCCGCCGCCCTGGCGGCCGGCGCCATCCTGTTGCTGGAACTCGCGTTCGTGGCCTTTGCGGGCGGTCCTGCCGAGGCTCCGGAGCCGCTGCCCGGTGGCGTATCCAACACGCGGGCGCTGGGCCGCCTGATCTACACGGACTATGCGGCGCTGTTCGAACTGGCGGGAGCCATCCTCCTCGTCGCCATGATCGGCGCGATCGTGCTCGCGCACCGCTACCGTCCCGGCGTGCGCCGGCAGGACCCGGTGCGGCAGTTCGTCCGCCACCAGGGCGAATCGATTCGCCTGGAGGATCCGGCAGTGGGTGCCGGGGTGTCGGAGCAGGGTCGATGACGGTCACGCTTGCGCATTACCTCATGCTGGGCGGTTCGGTGTTCACGGTCGGGATCATCGGCATCGTCCTGAATCGCCGAAACGTGATCATGATCCTGATGGCGATCGAGTTGCTGCTGCTGGCGGTGAATCTGAACTTCGTGGCCTTTTCGGCCTATCTCGGCGACCCGGCCGGCCAGGTGTTCACGCTGTTCGTGCTGACCGTGGCGGCGGCGGAGGCCGCCGTCGGTCTCGCCATCCTCGTGGTGTTTTTCCGGCTCCGCGGGACCATTGCGGTTGAAGACATTCAGGATCTCAAGGGATGATGACCGTCGCCGCCGTGTTCCTGCCGCTGGCCGGTGCGGCGCTGGCGGCCCTGCTGTCCCGGCGGGCGAGCCCGGCCCTGGCCGGAATCACGACCACCTGCCTCACGGCACTGGCGCTCGCCGCGTCGATCGGCGTCCTGGCCGGGCTGGGGGACGACCCGGCCCGCGTGTCGCTGGCCACGTGGATCGCGGTGGACGGACTCCAGCTCGACTGGGCCCTGCGCGCGGATCCGCTGTCGGCGCTCATGCTGGTGGTGGTCAACGCGATATCGGCGCTGGTACACCTCTACGCCATCGGCTACATGGCCGAGGATCCACACCGACCGCGTTTCTTCGCCTTCCTGTCGCTGTTCACGTTCTCGATGCTGTTGCTGGTCAGCGCGGACAACTTCCTGCAGCTGTTCTGCGGATGGGAAGGGGTCGGCCTCTCCTCGTACCTCCTGATCGGCTTCTGGTACGAGCGGTCCACGGCCAATGCCGCCGCGATCAAGGCGTTCCTGATGAACCGGATCGGCGATGTGGGGCTGGTGCTCGCGTTGGCGGCAATCGCGCTGACGTTCGAGAGCCTGACGTTCGACGCGGTGTTCGGCGGGGCGGCGGACGCGGGCGCGGCAACATTGCTCGGCCTGCCGGCCCTGGAGGTAATCGGCGTGCTGCTGCTGGTCGGCGCGATGGGCAAGTCCGCGCAGATCGGGCTCCACACGTGGTTGGCCGACGCGATGGAGGGGCCGACGCCGGTATCCGCGTTGCTGCACGCCGCCACCATGGTCACGGCGGGCGTGTTTCTGGTGGCCCGCTGCGCGCCGCTCTACGAGGGGGCGCCGGTGGCCATGGGCCTGGTGGCGGTGGTCGGCGCGGCCACGGCCCTGTTTGCCGCGACGATCGCGCTGGCCCAGACCGACATCAAGCGGGTGGTGGCGTGGTCGACCTGCAGCCAGCTGGGTTACATGTTTCTCGCGGCCGGGGTGGCGGTGCCCGCGGCCGCGCTGTTCCATCTGTTTACGCACGCGTTCTTCAAGGCCCTGCTGTTTCTCGGCGCCGGTGCCGTGATTCACGCGCTTGCGCATGAACAGGACCTGCGCCGCATGGGCGGGTTGGCCCGCCGGATGCCCCTCACGTGCGCGGCCATGGTGGTCGGCAGCCTGGCCCTGTCGGGCCTGCCGCCGTTTGCCGGTTTCTGGTCCAAGGACGTCATTCTCGAGAGCGCGTTTGCCGCCCACGGACCGGTCGCACTGACGGGCTTCTGGTTGGGCCTCGCCGCGGCGTTTCTGACGGGTTTGTACAGTTGGCGCCTCGTCTTCCTGGTATTCGCCGGCGAGGCCAGGGCGCCCGCCCGGGTGCTGGCGGCGGTGCACGAGCCGGGATGGTCGATGCGGTTCCCCGTGCTGGTGCTCGCCGCGGCGGCGTGCGTGGCCGGCTGGTGGGCGCATGACTTGGCGGACGCGGGCACCCCGTTCTGGCGCGGTCTGTTTGCCACGGCGCACCACGGCGACGTTCCGGTATGGGTGCCGATTGCTCCGGCGGTCGCCGGCGGCGGCGGGCTGCTGGTGGCGTGGCTGGTGTACGTGGCTCGTCCCGAGCTCGGGGCCCGGGCGGCGGCCAGGACCGCCGCCGTGGGAGCCTTCCTGGCCGCGGGCTGGCGATTTGACGCACTCTACGACGGGTTCGTCGTGCGAACGGTTCGACGCGTGGGGAGCTTCCTCGCCGCCGTGATCGATCAAGGGCTCATCGACCGGCGCGGCCCCGAGGGGGTCGGCCGGGCTGCCCTGGCGGGCGCGGTGCGCGTGCAGTTCCTGCAGACCGGCCAGCTGCACCACTACGCGCTGGTGGTGGTCATCGGGGCGGTGCTGTTTGCGGCGTGGAACCTGCTGGTGGGGGGCCTTTCGTGAGCACCTGGCCCATCCTGTCGCTGCTGGTGTTCCTGCCGGTGGCGGGAATCGCCTTCCTCGCCCTGACCGGCCGCAGCGGAGCGGAGAATGACCGCAACGCCCGCGATGTGACGCTCTGGACCTCGCTTGCCAACCTGGCATTGGCGATCGTGCTGGCCGCCCGGTTCGATCCGGGCAAGGACGGCTTCCAGTTTGTCGAGCACGCCGTGTGGCTGCCGAAGCTCGGCGTCGCGTATCACGTCGGCGTGGACGGGATTTCGGTCCTGTTCATCCTGCTGACGGCGCTCCTGGTGCCGATCTGCATCGTTGCCTCCTGGACGACGGTCGTTGAGCGCGTGCGCTCGTGGATGGTCGCGTTCCTGGCCATGGAGGCCCTCATGATCGGGGTCTTCGTGGCGCGGGACGCCCTGCTGTTCTACGTGTTCTTCGAGGCCATCCTGATTCCGATGTTCCTGATCATCGGGATCTGGGGAGGCGAGCGGCGCGTGCATGCCGCCTTCAAGTTTGTGCTCTACACCCTGGCCGGGTCGGTGCTGTTCCTGATTGCGATCCTGACGCTCGCCAGCCTGGCCGGCTCCACCGACATGGACCGTCTGGAGCACATGCCGATCGCCGTCGACGCCCAGCGCTGGATCTGGATCGCGATGTTCGCGTCGTTCGCGGTCAAGGTGCCGATGTGGCCGCTGCACACTTGGCTGCCGGACGCCCATGTCCAGGCGCCGACCGCCGGGTCGGTCATCCTAGCGGGCGTCCTCCTGAAGCTCGGCGGCTACGGTTTCCTCCGCTTTTCGCTGCCGATGCTGCCCGCGGCAAGCGCGGAATTCATGCCGCTGGTCTACGTGCTGAGTGCTGTCGCGATCCTCTACACGTCGCTGGTCGCTCTGATGCAGCGCGACATGAAGCGGCTGATCGCCTATTCGTCGGTGGCCCACATGGGAGTCGTGACGCTCGGGCTGTTCACGGCTTCCGCACGGGCGATCTCCGGCGCGATCGTGCAAATGCTGAGCCATGGCCTGGTGTCGGCGGCACTGTTCCTGGTGGTCGGCGTGGTGTACGACAGGCGGCACTCCCGGGAGATCGCCGACTACGGCGGCCTCGTCCATTCCATGCCGCGTTACGCGGTCCTGTTCATGCTGTTTGCGCTGGCCGCGGTCGGATTGCCGGCCACCAGCGGCTTCGTGGGCGAGTTCCTCGTCATCGTGGGCGTGTTTCCCGTGAGCGCGGTCTTCGCGGCCTGCGCGGCCGCCGGCATGGTGCTGTCGGCCGCCTACATGCTGTGGCTGTACCGCCGCGTGGTGTTCGGCAGGGTGCCAGCGGGGCCGCCGCTGCCGGATCTGGATCGTCGCGAAACCGGCATGTTCCTGCCGCTCGCGATCCTGGTCCTCTGGCTCGGCATCCAGCCGGACTTCGTGTTCCGGCTGGTCGAGGGACCGTCGGCCGAACTGGCGGCGAGGCTGCTGGCCGCACAGACGGGTGGCGGTTTGTGATGGAGCTGACCCCGGCAATCCTGGGCGCGCTGCCCGAGTTGCTCCTGGCGCTGGGGGCGACCGTGCTCACCATGGTCGGCCCCTTCGTTGTCGATCAACGGCGGGTATGGCTGACCCGGGCCGCGCTGCTCACGTTGGTGGGGGCGCTGGCCCTGGTTCCGACGCCTCCCGACGGCCTCATCTTCGGCGGGCTGTTCGTGGTCGACGGGTTCGGCAAGTTCATGAAGATCCTGGTCCTGGGGGCGACCGCCTGGACCCTCCTGATTGCGGAGGAGGGCCGCCAGTCGGCGAGCATGCGGGCATTCGAGTACCCGGTGCTGGTGCTGTTTTCGGCACTGGGCATGCTCGCGACCGTGTCGGCGAACAATCTGATGAGCCTCTACCTGGGGCTCGAGATGATGAGTATCCCGCTCTACGTCCTGACTGCACTGAAGCGCGAATCGCGTCACGCTGGCGAGGCCGGGATCAAGTACTTCGTCCTGGGCGCGCTGGCCTCGGCCCTGCTGCTCTATGGCTGCGCGCTGCTCTACGGGTTCACCGGCACGACGGACTTCAACGCGCTCGCCGTCGCGTTGCCGGATGCTCCGCCGCTCGGTGCCGCGGCCGGGCTGGTCTTCCTGGTGGCAGGAATCGCCTTCAAGTTGTCGGCGGCGCCGTTCCACATGTGGACCCCGGACGTCTACGAGGGGGCTCCGACGCCCGTCACGGCGTTCCTGGCCGCCGCTCCCAAGGTTGCGGCCGGAGCCCTGATGCTGCGGGTGCTGTTCGGGCCACTGATCGGCCTGGCGGACGTGTGGATGCCGGCGATCGCGGTGCTGGCGGTCCTGTCCATGACGGTGGGGGCGTTCGGCGCGCTCCGGCAGACGGGCCTCAAACGGCTGCTGGCCTACGGGACCATCGGTCACTCGGGATACATCTTCGTCGGGATTGCCGCCGGAACACCGGAGGGAATCCACGGAGCGTGCGTATATCTCGCGATCTACGCGGTCATGACCATCGGCGCGTTTGCCTGTCTCCTGGCCATGCACCGCAGCCATCAGCCGTTCGAGCAGATGGAGCACCTCGCGGGAATCGGTCGGCACCGCCCGATGTTCGCGCTGGCGTTCTCGGCATTGTTGCTGTCGATGGCTGGCCTGCCGCCGCTCGCCGGATTTCTGGCCAAGCTGTATGTGTTTCGGGCAGCGGTCGAGGCGGACCTGTTCTGGCTGGCGGTGGTCGGCGTGCTCGCCAGCGTGGTGGCCGCCGCCTATTACTTCCGCGTGGTCTACGTGATGTATTTCGCGGATGGGGACGAGGATTTCGAGCACATGCCCGGACGGAAGGTCACGTGGACGGTGACCGCGACGGCGCTGACCGCGCTGCTGTTTCTATTCGTGGCCCCCGTGGTGGTCGAGGCGGCGGCCCGGGCCGCAGGCACGCTTGGACTCTGAGCGGAAGCGGTGACGGAATTTCGGGTGGTGCGGCTGAACACCGTGGACAGCACGAACGCTGAAGCGTGGCGTCGGGCCGGCCGCCCCGCGGAAGCCAACCTCGTCGTCTGGGCACGCCGGCAGGAGCAGGGCCGCGGCCGTCACGGCCGCGGCTGGGTCTCTCCACCCGGCAATCTCTACGCGTCGGTGGTGCGTCCCGGGGCCGGTGGCGCGCACCCGGCCCTCGAGGTGTTTCGGGCCGGGATTTGCCTGGTGGAGGCGGTGCTCGAGGTGACGGGGAGCACGGTGGCCGCCCGGTTGAAATGGCCGAACGACCTCGTGGTCGGCGGCCGCAAGGTCGCCGGGATTCTGGCGGAGACGGCGCCGGAGCGTGCCGCCACGGTGGTCGGGACCGGCGTAAACCTGGTCTCGCACCCCGATGCGACGTCACTGCCGGCGACCGATCTTGCACGCGAGGGGGCACCGCCGGTCAGCCCCGCCCGCCTGCTGGCTGCGTATCTGGAGCGCCTGGCCGCCCGCGCGGCGCACGGACACGACCGAATTCTCGAGCGCTGGCGCGCCCTGGCGCTGCCGGCCGGGACCCCGTTTCGGGTGCGCATCGGCGACGACGAAGTGCAGGGGGCATTCGCCGGCGTCGACGATGACGGTGCGCTGCTGCTCGACCAGGGCGACGGCGAGCGTCGGCGGATCATTGCCGGCGATGCGTTTCCCGAGATGGACGGCTGATGGCGTCGCAGCTGCTGGCCGTGGACGTCGGGAACACCAACACGGTGTTCGCCATGTTCGAGGGCGATCGCCTGCTGGTGTCGTGGCGCCTGGCGACGTCGGTGGACCGTACGGCGGACGAGTACGCGGCAACGCTGTCGCAGTTGATGAAACTGGACGGCCGCAGCCCGGACACCGTCGGCGCCGTCGTGATTTCGACGGTGGTGCCAGCGTCCCTGTTCGAACTGCGCCTGCTAGCCGACCGGATGTTCGGATGCCGGGCCGACGTGGTCGGCGACGGGCTCGACCTCGGCATCGAGGTTCATATTCCGAGTCCCCAGGAGGTTGGCGCCGACCGGCTGGTCAATGCGGTGGGGGCTTACCGCCGGTACGGCGGCGCCGTGATCGTCGTCGATTTCGGGACAGCGACGACCTTCGACGTCGTCGGCGCGCACGGCTCGTATGAAGGGGGCGTGATCGCCCCCGGCGTCAACCTGTCCCTAGAGGCGCTGCACGCGGAGGCAGCCCGTCTGCCGCGAATCGCCATCGGGCGGCCTGCGGCCGTCGTCGGCCGGGACACGGTTTCCGCCATGCGGTCAGGGATCTACTGGGGCTATGTCGGCCTGATCGAGGGCTTGATCGAACGGATACGGACGGAACGGGGACAGCCGTCGATGCAGGTGGTGGCGACGGGCGGGCTGGCCGATCTGTTCGCCCAGGCCACCGGCGTCATCGACACCGTGGACCCCAACCTCACGCTGTACGGACTGTGCTTCGTGCATCGCCACAACCGGGACACCCCGGCATGAGCAGCCTGCCGATTCCCGGCTCCGACGAACTGCTGTTCGTGCCTCTGGGCGGTTCCGGCGAAATCGGCATGAACCTGAACCTCTACGGGTACGATGGCCGCTGGATCATGATCGATTGCGGCGTGTCGTTTCGGGACGAGCGGATGCCGGAGGCGGACGTCGTGATGCCGGACATCCGGGCGCTCGAAGGCATGGAGGACCGGATCGAGGCCATCGTGCTGACGCACGCCCACGAGGATCACCACGGCGCGGTGCATCACCTTTGGCCCAGGCTCCGGTGTCCGGTGCTCGCGACCCCGTTCGCGGCCATGCTCCTGCAGGAAAAACTCTCGGACGCCGGCCTGCGGGATGTCGTTCCGGTGGACCAGGTGGCGCCCGGTGAATCGCGCCAGCTCGGCCACTTCCGCGCGGAGTACGTGCCCATCACGCACTCGATTCCGGAGTCTCACGCGATCGCGCTGACCACCCCGGCCGGCGTGGTGCTGCACACGGGCGACTGGAAGTTCGACCCGCGGCCCGGGCTGGGACCGACGACGGACGAAGTCAGGCTCCGGCAGCTGGGTGACGCCGGGGTCTTGGCAATCACCTGCGATTCCACCAATGCCCTGGTCGCCGGGGAGTCGGGATCCGAGGGCGATATCGCCGACGAGCTGGTCCCGTTGGTCGACGGACAGCCAGGGCTGGTAGCGGTGGCGACGTTCGCTTCCAACGTGGCGCGGCTCCGCACGGTGGCGGAGGTGGCCCGGCGGTGCAGCCGCAAGGTGGCGCTGGTGGGGCGGTCGTTGTGGCGGCTCACCGACGCGGCGCGCGCGGCGGGATACCTTGCCGGTGTCCCGGCATTCATCAAGGAAGACGCGATCCGGTCGTTTCCGCGCAACGACCTGTTGGTTGTCTGCACCGGTTCGCAGGGCGAACCCCGGGCGGCGCTGTCCCGGATCATCGAGCGGCGGCATCGCGCCCTGCATTTCGCGCCGGGCGACCGGGTGATCTTTTCGTCGCGGGTCATTCCGGGGAACGAGATCGCGGTCAAGCGAATCTGGAACGGACTGATTGAGCTGGGGTGCGACGTCGTCACCTCGGAGCAGGCGCCGATTCACGTGTCGGGACACCCGGCGCGCGATGAGCTCACGCGCATGTACCACTGTATCCGGCCGCAGATCGCACTGCCGGTGCACGGCGAGCCGCTCCACATCCGCGCGCACGCCAATCTCGCCCGGTCCCTGCAGGTGCCCGAGGTGTTCGAGCCACGTAACGGCAGGGTGATCCGTCTGGCGCCGCAAGCGGCGGAGGTCGGCTGGGTCGAGGCGGGGAGGCTGATCCTGGACGGGACCGACGTCGTGCCCCGCGAGGCCGGCCACCTGCAGGCCCGCCGGCGCATGGCGTACCATGGGGCGGTCACCGTGACGATGGTCGTGGAGGATGACGAGGTCCTGGTGGAGCCGCGGGTCACGTTTCACGGGCTCGACCCGGTGAGCAACGGGGCAGAAATTGACATCGCCGAGACCGTCCTCAGCGTGTGGGACGGGTTCGCGGCCGGAGAGTGCGAGGAAGACGGGCACGCTCGGCCGATTCTCGAGAAGGCCGTGCGCCGTGCGTGTCGCCGGTCCCTGCTCAAGCAGCCGGACGTCGTCGTGGAACTGATCCGGCTGGGGGGCTGACGGGATGGAATCAATCTTGGGCGAACTGAACCACGTTGCCATCGTGGTTCCCGATCTCGACACCGCCGCCCGCCGCTATCGGGATATTTTCGGCGCGCGAGTGTCGGCGCCGCTCCCGCTCCCGGATCACGGGGTCACCACGGTATTCGTCGAGCTTTCCAACACCAAGATCGAGTTGCTGCATCCGCTGGGCGACGAGTCGCCCGTGGCTGCATTCCTGGCGCGGAACCCGGCGGGCGGAATTCACCATCTCTGCTACGAGGTCGACGATCTCGGCGGCGCCCGTGACCGGCTGGTGCAGGCGGGCGCGAGAGTGCTCGGCGACGGCGAGCCGAAGATCGGGGCGCATGGGAAACCGGTCCTGTTCCTGCACCCGAAGGATTTCGACGGGACGCTCATCGAACTGGAACAGCGCTGATGTCGGCGCTCGGCCTGGTGGTGGTGTTCTCCATCGTCTGGTGGCTGCTGTTCTTCATGCTGCTGCCGGTGGGAATCGAACCGTCCCGGGAGCGCGTGCCGGGGCAGGATCCGGGTGCGCCCGCCCGACCGCTGCTGGTTCGGAAGGTCCTGCTGGCCACCGTGGTGGCGGCCGTGGTGACCGGCCTAGTGCATGTCGCGGCGCTGCAGGGCTGGATTTCGTTGTGGTCTCTGCTCGGGACGGAGGAAGCCGCCGGCCCGGCGTCGGGCTAACCATGCGGTCGCGGAGCTTTTCCGGCCGACTGCATGTACGTCGGACGGGCCTTGCCGCTGGCCGCGCCGTGGCCGTGTCAAGCTGCTGGAGGTCGTCCTGCGACCGGTGCCGGCCGTTGACGCCGGCCCATCAACGGGACGGCACGCGAATGATGCGGGGCACCTGCCGTTCCAGCGAACGGGCGTCCGCCTTCCGCGTGCCCGGTGCGTTCGCTACATTCCCGGCGAAGGACGACCCGGCTGGGGCGCTCCGTCGTTGCGCATGCCGGCCCTGGGGGGGTTGAAGGTGGACGAAACCAGTTCAACCCACGTCCTGTCGGTGCTCGTGGACAACGAGTTCGGCGTGCTGGCGCGCGTCGTCGGGCTGTTCTCGGCGCGGGGCTACAACATCGAAAGCCTGACGGTCGCCGAGGTGGATCGTGAACGGGGCATGTCGCGGATCACCGTCGTGACGACCGGCACGCCCATGACCGTGGAGCAGATCCGCAGCCAGATCGGCCGTATCGTGCCGGTGCACAAGGTGGTGGACCTGACCCTCGAGGGCCCGTACGTGGCCAGGGATCTGTTGCTGGTGAAGGTGCAGGGGCGGGGCGAGAAGCGGGTCGAGGCGCTCCGGATTGCGGACATCTTCCGTGCCCGGGTGGTCGACAGCACGAATCGTTCGTTCATCTTCGAATTGACGGGATCGGCGGGGAAGCTGGACGCTTTCATTGATCTGATGCGGCCGCTCGGCCTCGCCGAGGTGGCCCGGACCGGCGCGGTGGCACTCGCCCGCGGCGATACGACTTCCTAAATTCGCGCGGCTTGGCTCGCTGGCCTGGCCCACGACTTCCAACAGGAGACACATTCATGCGCGTGTATTACGACCGCGATTCAGACGCCAATCTCATCAAGGGAATGAAGGTCGTCATCATTGGTTATGGAAGCCAGGGCCACGCTCATGCCGCCAATCTGCGCGACAGCGGTGTACAGGACGTAAAGGTCGCGCTTCGCGCCGGCTCCGGCTCCGCCGCGAAGGCGGAGGCGGCCGGCTTTGAAGTTGTCTCCGTCGCCGACGGTGCTGGCTGGGCCGACGTCATGATGATGGCGACACCCGACGAACTGCAGGGGGGAATCTGGCGCGACCACCTCGAGCAGAACATGCAGCAGGGCGCCGCCCTCGGATTCGCCCACGGCCTGAACATTCACTACGGCCTGATCGACCCGCGCCCCGATCTCGACATCTTCATGCTGGCGCCGAAAGGGCCCGGGCATACCGTGCGTGCGGAGTACGAGCGGGGTGGTGGCGTGCCCTCCCTGGTGGCCGTCCACCAGAACGCGTCGGGGAACGCGCTGGAGATCGGCCTCTCTTACGGCTGCGGGCTCGGGGCCGGCCGCGCGGGCATCATCGAGACCACGTTCAAGGAGGAGTGCGAGACCGACCTGTTCGGGGAACAGGTGGTGCTTTGCGGCGGATTGACCGAACTGATCACCGCCGGGTACGAGACGCTGGTGGAAGCCGGTTACGCGCCCGAAATGGCCTATTTCGAGTGCTTGCACGAGGTCAAGCTGATCGTCGACCTCATCTACGAGGGCGGCATCGCCAACATGCGTTATTCGGTGTCCAACACGGCCGAATTCGGCGACTACACGAGCGGCCCGCGCGTCATTGGCGAGGAGGCGCGGGCCGCAATGAAAGGAGTGCTCGAGGACATCCAGAAGGGCCGTTTCACACGCCAGTGGATGACCGAGTGCGCCGTCGGACAGCCAAGCTTCAAGAGCATGCGGCGACGCGCGGCCGGCCATCCGATCGAGGAAGTCGGTGAAAAGCTCCGAGCCATGATGCCGTGGTTGGCCGAAAACAAGCTGGTGGACCGCGACAAGAATTGAGCGCCGCGGCGGGCCGAGCGCCCGAAAACCGTTGAACTTGCGGTAATTTCAGGGTAGGTACAGCTTGACAGTGCACTGAGCGAGCGCGGAGCCAAAGAGCCGTGGAACCGCGCCACTTCTGCGCGTCTGCCCTCGGGGAACGTCATGGCTAAATCCGCCGATCATGTAGTGATCTTCGACACCACCCTGCGAGACGGAGAGCAGTCTCCCGGCTGCTCGATGAACCTTGAGGAGAAGCTACGGGTCGCGGAGGTGCTGTCCCACCTGAATGTGGACGTGATTGAGGCGGGTTTCCCGGCCGCGTCCAACGGAGATTTCGAGGCCGTGCAGGCGGTCGCGGGGTCGGTGAAAGACTCGATCATCTGCGGCCTGGCGCGCGCCAGTCGTCGCGACATCGAGCGGGCGGCGGAGGCGCTGAAGCAGGCGAATCGCGCCCGTATTCACACGTTTATCTCGACCAGCGCGCTCCACATGAAGCACAAGCTCCAGCTGGAACCAGAAGAAGTCCATGCGCTGGTCGTGGACAGCGTGACGTACGCAAGGAACTTCGCCGAAGACGTGGAGTGGAGCCCCGAAGACGGCTCGCGCACGGACCACGATTTCCTCTGCCGTTGCGTCGAGAGCGCCATCGACGCCGGTGCCAGCACCATCAACATCCCTGACACGGTCGGCTACGCCATACCCTCGGAGTTTGCCGATCTGATCTCGATGCTACGGAACCGGGTTCCGAACATCGACAAGGCGGTCCTGTCGGTCCACTGTCACAACGATCTGGGCCTCGCGGTGGCGAACTCGCTCGCAGCGATTTCAGCGGGCGCGCGCCAGGTGGAATGCACGATCAACGGCATTGGCGAGCGGGCCGGAAACGCGGCGATGGAGGAAATCGTCATGGCGCTTCGGACCCGTAAGGACGCGATGGTCTATGAGACGTCGGTGGCCACGCGGCATATCACCCGTGCCTCGCGTCTGCTCGCGCAAGTGACCGGGTTCTCGGTGCAGCCAAACAAGGCGGTGGTCGGGGCCAATGCGTTCGCGCATGAATCCGGCATTCACCAGGATGGCATGCTCAAGCACTCGGAGACGTACGAGATCATGACCCCGGAGTCGGTCGGTCTCACCAAGTCCAGTCTGGTGCTGGGCAAGCACTCCGGCCGGGCGGCGCTGAGCGCGAAACTGCGCGAGCTCGGCATCGATCTCGGTGCCAACCAGCTGAACGACGTCTTCGTCCGGTTTAAGGAACTCGCCGACAAGAAGAAGGAAGTCTTTGAAGAGGACCTGCTGGCGCTGGCGGACGTCGGCGTTGCCGCGGAGGACGAGCGGGTCGCTCTGGTCGACCTGGCGCTGCGCTGCGGAACCGAAGAGGACGCCCAAGCGGCGGTCACGCTCCGCATCGACGGCGTGGAGCAGAGCAAGGAACTGACCGGGTCGGGCCCGGTCGACGCGGTGTTCAAGGGAATCGCGGCTTTGGTCCCCGGCGACTACCGGCTTGAATTATTTCAGGTCAGTGCGGTCACGGGCGGAACTGACGCGCAGGCAGACGTGACCGTCCGGCTTGAGGAGAACGGTCGGTCGGTCACGGGTCATGCGGCCGACACTGATACTATGGTGGCTGCAGCTCGTGCCTACATAACGGCCCTGAACCGGCTATTCACGAAACGCCAACGGGGAGTTCCACCGGCATTCGCGGCGCAGGGATAACCACAACCGCACCTTAGCGGGATTGTCTGATGGCCATTTTCTCAGGGCTTCTGGACGCGTTCTCAAGCGAGTTCGGAATTGACTTGGGCACTGCCAACACGCTCGTGTACGTGCAAGGCCAGGGAGTGGTCCTGAACGAGCCGTCCATCATCTCCGTGGGTTACAGGGACGGCAAACCGCACACGCTGGCCGTTGGCAAGGATGCCAAGCAGATGATCGGGCGGACGCCCGATTCGATCAGGGCCATCCGTCCCATGCGGAACGGCGTGATCGCCGACTTCGAGATGGCCGGCATGATGCTTGAGCACTTCATCCGCCGGGTGCACCGGAACCGAAGCTTCATCTCGCCGCGAATCGCGGTGTGCATTCCGTCCGGTGCGACCCAGGTGGAGCGCCGGGCGATTCGCGAGTCGGCCGAGTCGACAGGCGCGCGCGACGTGGTCCTGATCGAAGAGCCGATGGCGGCGGCCTTGGGCGCGGACATGCCGATTATGGAATCCAACGCGTCCATGGTGGTGGATATTGGCGGGGGTACGACCGAGGTCGGCATCATCTCGCTTGGCGGGCTTGCGACGACGCGTTCCGTCCAACTGGGTGGCGACAAGCTGGATCAGGCGCTGATCACGTACGTGCGGAACAATTTCCAGCTCCAGCTGGGAGAGCAGAGTGCCGAGAACCTGAAGAAGGACATCGGCTCTGTCTGCCTACCCGAGGACGGCACCGACGGGCAGACTTGCACGGTGCGCGGCATGGATCTGACCACCGGCCTGCCGCGTGAAATCGAGGTCTCGGAGCGGCACATGTACGAGGCCTATTCCGAGACCGTGGACCAGATTGCGGAAACGGTACGGGATGCGCTGCGGCACACCAGCCCCGAACTCGCGGCTGACCTGGTCAATCAGGGCGTGCTCCTGACCGGGGGGGGAGCCCTGCTCAAGGGTATCGACAAGGTCATTCGCGATACGACGGGACTGCCGGTGGCGGTGCATGACGAGCCGCTCTTTTGTGTTGCCTATGGTACCGGGAAGTTGCTGGGCAACCGTTTGCTGCTGCGCCAGCTGGCGCAAATCGGATCCAGCTGACGGGCTCGGGTGTGTGGTCAGGGGTCGAGGATCGATCCGGGGGTAGCGAGACGTAGAGATGAGGGGCGTACACCGGCTAGCCAGCGTTGCCGATAGGCTGCAGGCAAGTTACCGGCGGTACGCGGCCGGTGTCCTGACGGGTGGCTCGGTCGCACTCCTTCTGCTCGGACAGTTTGAATCCCCGACGGTTTCGCGCATCGAGGCAACACTGCTCGACGCCATGGCCGTCACCGTCGCGGCCGTTAATGTGCCGTTTGAAGGTGCGGGAATGCTTATCCGGGACTTCGATGAGCTTGTCCATGCGCGTGAAGAAAATCGGCGCCTACACTTCGAGCTCGATCGACTGCGAAGCCAGGTCACCACCCTGCAGCGCATCGAGAGCGAGAATCTCAAGCTGAGGGAGCTGTTGGCGCTGGTGCCGTCGCAGGTGACCGCGTACGTGTCGGTTCAGATCGTTGCTGCCGGTACGGCCGTACCCCGCAACACCATCGTCATTGATGGGGGTGCCAGGGACGGAATCAGAGTGGGCGACCCTGTGGTCTCGCTGGGCCGGATGGCGGGCTACGTCACGGTGGCCGGTGAGCGGGCCGCCCGGGTGCAGTTGCTCACGAGCATCGCCTCGCACGTGCCGGTATTCGGCGAACGTTTCGGTCACAGTGCGGTCGTGACGGGCGGCAAGGGCGGATTCCTGCGGTTCGCCTATGTCGGGTCGTCATCGAGCCCGACGAGCTTCCTGGAACACGAAGCCTTGTACACCTCGGGCCAGGGGGGAATGTTTCCGCCACATCTCCTGGTGGGGAGCGTCGAACGCACGGAAGGCGGGATGCGCATCCGACCGGCCGTGGATATTGAAGGAATGCGGTATTTGCAGGTGATCCCGAGCGCACCGGTTAACGCCGTCCCCGCCGAGCAGCTGCTGTGAGGTTGCTGCCGACAGGAGCGTTCGGCCCAGTGGCCCTGCTGACCCTGCTGCTCGGTCAGGCGGTGCTGGCAGGACCAGCGGTGGCCATCGACTTCTTGGCACCCATGCCGGTGTTGGGTGTCGCCGGCCTTTGCTGTTTGTACCCGGCGCACACCAGCCGCATGAATCCGCTGATCCTGTTTCTGTTCGGGGTCGCCTGCGATCTGCTCTCCGGTGTTCAGCTCGGCACGGTCCCGCTCACGCTCTTCGTGCTCCGGTTTGCGATCACAACCTTGCAGCACCGTTTCGCGACCGCGCCACCGTGGTTCTATCCGTGGGTCTTGGGACCCTTGCTGACTGCCGTAGCCACCGTCGCCGTGCTGCTGGTCGGCGTCGGCTTCACCGGCGGCCAGGTGACCGCCGCGGCGCTTATTTTCCAGATGGCCGCGATCCTGCTGCTGTATCCGGTGATCCTCCAGTCGTTCGTCTTGCTGCAGTACCTGTTCGAAGCGCCGGCACATCGACATGAAGCCCGTTGAGAGTAACCGCAGGCACGATTTCGATCGCCGCTCCCTGCTGATACTGGGATTGAATGGCTGCTTCCTAGCGGTCGTCGCCGAGCGCCTGTACCAGCTGCAGATTCTGGAACACGAACAGTATGCGGCGCGGTCCGACGAGAACCGCGTCAAGCTCCAGTTGCTGGTCCCGCCGCGGGGACGGATATTTGATCGAAACGGCATGCTGTTGGCAGGTAACCGCTGGCACCACTACCTTCACGTCATTCCCCCGAGTGGAGAAGAGGGCCGTCGCGCGATGATGCTGCGGCTGGAGCACATTCTGCAGCCGTCCTCCACGCAATACACCGAACTCCACGAGATCTTTCGGCAGACCTCGGGGAGCCGAGAAACTCCGCACAAGCTCGTCCGGCTTCACTCGTGGGAGGACGTGACGAAGGTTGCGTCGCATTCGGTTGTGCTGCCGGGTGTCTCGGTCCGTCGCGAGTCCGAACGCCACTACCCGGCCGGAGAGGTCCTGGCCCATCTGCTCGGTTATGTGTCATCGGTTACGAGCGACGACATCAGTCGCAGCGAAGTGCTCGCACACCTGAGCAACTATCAAATCGGTCGAGTCGGCTTTGAGCAGTCGAGCGAGGCCATCCTCCGCGGGAAGATCGGGACGCTGCACGTCGAGGTGAACGCTCACGGAAAATCGGTTCGCAATCTGCGGGAAAAGAAGGCGTTACCGGGAAAGGACCTGCGCTTAAGCGTTGACTATCGCCTGCAGCGTTATGCCGCCTCGCTGCTGGCCGGAGAAACCGGTGCCGCCGTGGTGCTGGATACCGTCAGCGGTGAGGCCCTGGCCTGCTGTTCGTCGCCCAGTTTTGATCCAAACCTTTTCGTCACCGGGCTGGACCACGCGACGTGGGATGCCCTGAGCAACAGTCCCACCACGCCGCTGGTGGACCGCTCGGTGCGGGGCCGGTACGCGCCCGGATCGACGTTCAAGGTCGCGGTAGCGCTGGCGGCCTTGGAGGCCGGGCACGACCCCAACCACACTGTGTTCTGCGGCGGGGTGCGGGAAATCGGAGGCAACCGATTCCACTGCTGGCGCAGACAGGGGCATGGTCGGCTGGCCCTGACCGAAGCGATTGCCCAGTCCTGTGATCTGCATTTCTATGAACTGGCGCTGAACCTGGGGGTGGACCGGATTGCGGCCATGGCGAGTCGGCTCGGTCTGGGGGCGGCGACCACCATTGACGAATCCGTCAACGAGCGCACCGGTCTGGTGCCGACCAAGGCGTGGAAGAAGGAGGTCTACAACAAGTCTTGGTACCAGAGCGACACCGCGAACGTCGGTATCGGTCAGGGATACCTACTCGTAACCCCGGTCCAGCTGGCGCTGATGACTGCCCGGATCGCGAGCGGCAGGGAACTGGGAGTCCGGTTCGTCCAGGGCGTGGCGAATCATGGCACGGATGACGGGCTGACAGGAGCGGCACCGTCGGACTTCGGCGCTGCCCGACGCTTGGCCGACGCCCTCGACATCGAGGAATCGTCGCTGGCGTTTGTTCGCAATGCCATGTCGGCCGTCGTCAACAGCCCGACCGGGACGGCCCGAGACGCCGGGACCGAGCGCGATGACTTTCTGATGGCCGGGAAGACCGGGACCGTGCAGGTCCGCCGGATCACGGCGGAGGAGCGGAAAGCAGGCGTCAAGAAGAACGAGGATCTGCCCTGGAAGTTCCGTGATCACGCGTTGTTCGTTGGTTTCGCGCCCGTCGAGCAACCTCGGTATGCGGTTGCCGTCGTCGTCGAGCACGGCGGCAGCGGGTCGCGGGTCGCGGCACCCATTGCCCGGGATTTGCTGCTGGAAGCGCAGCGCCTAGGTGTCACCGACGGCAGTGAAGGGGTGGGACAGATAGCGTGAGCGGCGTCGACTTCGTACGCGAAGCGGACGAGAACATCCCGGGCTTTCGTGAACGGCTGCAGGGTCTGGCGCAAACCCCTCCGATTTACCTGCTGCTCGCGTTGCTGGTCCTGATATCAGCCGGGCTCGCGGTCCAGTACTCGGCCGCCGGCGGCGACGGTCGGCCTTGGTTCTGGCCGCACGCGCTGCGTGCTCTGGCCGGGTGCCTGCTGATGGTCGCGGTGGCCCTCGTCGACGTACGGTTCTGGCTGCGCTTCGCCTACGTCCCGTTGGCGATGATGCTGGCGCTGCTGCTGGTGCTGGAGTTTGTTCCCAGCGACCTCGCCGTCGATCGGTGGATCCGCGTCGGGTCGTACCAATTTCAGCCGTCCGAGCCGGCCAAGCTGGCACTGGTGATGGCCCTTGCGCGGTTCTTTCACGACCGACGCGGTCGAGGCGGATTCCTCGAAGTCCTGGTTCCCGGCATCCTGATCGCCGTTCCTGCGTTCCTGGTGTGGCGCCAGCCGGACCTCGGAACGGCGGCGGCAATCGTGGCGGTGGGCTGCGTCACGGCATTTCTGGCCGGGCTGAGCCTGCGGGTCGTCGTTGCCGGAACGGTGGCGGCTGCCGGGGCGGTGCCGCTGCTGTGGTGGTTCGTCCTGCACGAGTATCAGCGCGTGCGCGTGCGCTCGTTCCTGGACCCGGAATCCGACCCGCTCGGCGCCGGCTATCACCTGCTTCAGTCCAAGATCGCGGTCGGATCGGGCGGTGCCTTCGGCCGGGGATTCCTGGGCGGCAGCCAGACGCAGCTCGAGTTCCTGCCCGAGCACCACACTGACTTCGCATTCACCGTGTTTGCGGAAGAGTTCGGCTTCGTTGGGACGCTGGTCCTGCTGGCCATCTACGCCCTGATCATTGTCTGGGGTGTCGTCCTTGCGCAGTTCGTCCGCAATCACTTCGGCCGGGTGCTGGCGGCGTCGATCACGTTCATCGTGTTCCTGTACGCATTCATCAATATTTCGATGACCACCGGGACCCTTCCGGTCGTGGGTTATCCGCTGCCACCGATCAGCTACGGCGGCACCGCCTTGCTCACGCTGTTCGTCTGCATGGGGCTGCTGCTGAACGTGTACGTGCATCGGGACAGCGTGCTCGGGCGCCGCAACCGGACCCTGGTATAAGACCGGTGAGACGCGGTGGAAGTGCCGTGGTCCGATTTTGCTAGCGCTGTCGGTCGTCGCGCCGCTCCCGTGACCAACCCCGGGCTCGCCTTCGTCGCGCTGGACGTGGAAACCGCCAATTCGGAGCCTGGTTCTATCTGCCAGATCGGGCTGGCAGTCTACGAACACGGTCGGCTGGTCGACGAGTGGTGCACGCTCGTCGACCCGGAGGCGCACTTCGACCTTCGCAACATCGCCATTCACGGCATCGACGAATACAAGGTGACCACGGCGCCGACGTTTCGGCAGTGCGCGCCGGCGCTACGCCAGTACCTCGCAGGGTGCGTCGTGGTCCACCACACCGCATTTGATCGTCACGCGCTCCGCCGGGCCTGCCTCGCCGCCGATGTATCGCTGCCGGAATGCCATTGGCTGGACTCGGCCTGGGTGGCGCGGCGTGCGTGGCCGCAGTTCGCCCGTCGGGGCTATGCGCTGGGAAATGTCTCCCGCTACCTGAACTACGAGTACCGGGCGCATGACGCGCTCGAAGACGCGAAGGCCGCGGGCAACCTGGTACTTGCCGCTTGCCGTGCGACCGGGTTGGACGTGTCTGGCTGGCTTGAACGTGTGAACCGGTCCGGTGCCCGACGGGGCGGCGCTAGGCGGCTCCGGCTTCAGCTTCGCGAGCGGTCCTCAATGCCCGGGCGTACCATTCGACCTGGTCCGCGAAACCGCTGAACCTGCGGTGGACATCCTCGTCATCGGTGTACCCGCTGTCGTCGAACGTCTCGTGGACCCGGCCAACCCGAAAGGGCGCGCCGATCGGCGGCGCCCCCAGGATGGTAAACAATTGGCGCAGCGGGATGGCGGCCAGCGCACCGCCTAGAGGTCCGGGAGAGTAGGTGCACACCGCCGAAGGCTTGCGGGCGTACTCGGGCAAGAAGTAGTCAAGCACGTTCACCAGGGCGGGAGGAATGGACCCGTTGTATTCGGCACTGACCGCGACGAACGCGTCGGCATGTTCAAAGACGCGATGCAGGAAGTGCAGCACCTCCGGCGCTTCTCCGTCACCGTAGTCCCGATAACGCTGTTGCAGGAGCGGGACCCTGTGTTCCAGCGGGTCGATGAGCGTGGATTCGTGCCCCCGTTCGCGGAAGGCCCGCGACACGTATCGGGCCATCCGGATCCCGACCCGCTGGGGCCGGACCGAGCCGTAGATCACGGCAATGCGAAGTTGCATGGTCGGAATACCTTTTCGACAGGGGGTTGGATGCTGGTTCCGCCGTGCGCCCCGGTGCCCGGCTGGCAGCGCGGGTTCCGGGTCAGAGGAATATAATGGGGGAAGCGTCGCCCACGGCCAGGCGTCCCGACATTCTTGCCCGTACGCAGAGACCAGGCCGCCCGTTACCGTCCGAGACCTGTTCAAGCGGCGGGCCCGTCGAGGTGATGGGCAGGCGTGCACTCGCGGCGCCAATTTGATATCGAGGCAACCTTGCACGCGCTTGTATGGGGAGCGCGCCGCCGGCCCGCCATCCACCTCCTCGGACTTGGGGTAGGTTTGGGCCGCGGCCCGCGACCGGCGTGGGGGCAGCCGGCGGGAGGCCGCAATGATCGGCAATCACGGATCTGAAGGCCGCGGCGGTCACGCCGACAATGTCCGCCGCATCTTCTGGGCCCTGCTGCTGACCGGCGGTTTCATGTTCGCCGAGATCGTGGGTGCCGTGATTTCGGGCTCTCTGGCCTTGCTGGCAGACGCCGCCCACATGCTCGTCGACACCGTGGCCCTCCTGTTTGCCTGGATTGCCTTCAAGCTCAGCAGCCGTCCGGCTGACCAGTCGCGCACCTACGGCTACCACCGCTTCCCGGTGCTTGCCGCCTTTGCGAACGGCATCAGTCTGCTGTTTATCGTGGGGTGGATCTTCACGGAGGCGGCCGACCGGATCGTCAATCCGACGGAGGTGCTTGCCGGTCCGATGCTGGCAGTCGCGGTGCTGGGACTCGTCGTCAACGTTGCCGCATTCAGAGTGCTGTACGGTGCCGACCGCACCAATCTGAACGTGCGGGGCGCGCTGCTCCACATATGGGGCGACATGCTGGGCTCAGCCGCCGCGGCGGGCGCGGCCGTCGTTATCATGACTACCGGATGGATGCAGATCGATCCGCTGCTTTCGATCCTGGTCGGTTTGATCGTGCTCCGCAGTGCCTGGAGCCTGCTGCGGGATGCGGCACACATCCTGCTGGAGGGTGTGCCCGAGAAGCTGGACGTGCGGGAAATCGGTCCTGATCTCGTGGCAAACATTGCCGTGGTGGAAGACATCCACCATGTGCACGCGTGGTCGCTGTCGCAGGAGCGGTCGCTGCTGACCCTGCACGCCAGGATCGTCAAGGATGCGAACCCGGACTCGGCGATCGCGGACATTCATGCCCGGCTGGCCAGTCGCTTCGATATCCGCCACGTCACCGTCCAGATCGAACTAGATGGATGCACGGATGATGCGGCCGACGCCGACTGCGGGGCGCGGCCCTAGGAGATACTCTGACAGCCTTGGGCGTTCAGCGTGCGCCCCTCTCGCGGCGCGGGCGGCCCAGCCGGGTCACGAGGAATACCGCCAGGGCCGTCACCACGATGGAAGGGCCCGACGGCGTGTCCAGCGTCGCCGACGCAAGCAAGCCTCCTGCGACCGCGATCACGCCGGTCACGGCGGCGCCGGCCGCCATCTGTTCGGGACTTGACGTGAAGCGTCGCACCGTGGCTGAGGGGATGATAAGCAGGGCGACGATGAGCAGGACTCCCACGATCTTGATGGCCGCGGCAATGACGGCGGCAAGGAGAATTCCGAACACGAGAAGCGCTCGCTCCGGACGCAGTCCGGCCACGGTCGCCAGGTCAGCACTGACCGTGGCCGCCAGAAGGGGCCGCCAGATCCACCACAGCAGAGCAAGTGCGATTGCGCCTCCGCCCCAGACGACGGCGAGATCGAGACGCGACACGGCGAGAATATCCCCGAACAGCAGGCCCTGAAGGTCGAGCCGCATGTCGGGAAAGAACGACAGAAGGACCAGGCCAACCGCCAGTCCGCCGTGCGAGAGCAAACCGAGCAGCGTATCGGTAGGCAGCGTGTCACGCCGCTCGAGGTAGGACATCGCCAGCACGACCACGACGGCCGTGACGAAGATGCCGATCACCAGGTGCAGATTCACTAGGACCGCGATCGCGACTCCCAATAGGGCCGAGTGCGCGATCGTTTCGCCGAAGTAGGCGAGGCGTCTCCAAACGATGAAGCAGCCAGCCGGCCCTGCGACCATCGCGAGCCCGATGCCGGCCAGCAACGCTCGCAAGAGGAAATCGTCCAGCAAGGCTCAGACCTTCCGGGCTTCACGCCGGGACAGGTCCCGTTGGGCCGGCGGCGGCTCGTCGTGTTGGTGCGGCACGAGGACCACAACGTCGTCCCCCGTGCTTGTCGCCACTTCGAGATCGTGGGAGATCAGGAGCACGCCGCACCGGAGATCCCGCCGGATGCCCTGGATCAGGTCCAGCACGACGCCCGATCCGGCCGTGTCTACGCCCTGAGCGGGTTCGTCGAGAACCAGCAGATCCGGGCGGTGGATCAGGGCGCGGGCCAGCAGGAGACGCTGGAATTCCCCGCCTGACAATGTCGTCACTGGGGGATTGCCCAGGCGGTCCAGGCCCACAGCTGAGAGCGCGGATTCGATGTGCTTCCTGGGAAAGCGCCCGGTCAGGGTCATGAGCCGTCGCACCGTCAACGGAAGTGTCGGGTTCAATGCGAGCCGCTGCGGCACGTAGCCAACCTCGAGGGAGGACATTCGTTCGATCGTGCCCTCGTCGATGTCAAGCAAACCGAGAATGGCTTTCGCGCAGGTGGACTTGCCGGCGCCATTGGCACCAATCAGATAGACAAGCTGGCCGCGGTCAACCGTGATATCGACATGCCGGACGATCCAGCGCGCGCCCCGGCGCACGCCCATGTCTCTGGCTTTGACAAGCACGATGGAACTCCTCCGAGAGCCGATCTACCGGGTCATCGATGGCTGGCGCCCGCAGCTGGCGGGTCGAACCGGGCTCCTGCGGACGCACCGGTGCGTACTCCTGCCGATGCATCACCTCCACCACCCTGTCAACGGCTTGGAGACTACTGGACGGTCGGGCGCGGTGCGATCAACGCGAGCCGGCCGCCGATGAACCTCGGGTGCGGCAACGCCCCGTACTGGACCAAGTGCGCTTGACAGGGAGATTACAAATATAACGTTTCCGTTTTCAGCGACTGCTCTCTTGCAACGGGGGAAGTGTATGAGCCGTTCGTTGTTGGCCTGGCGATGGGCAGCTGCGATTCTGGTCGCAGTCTCGCTGACCGGCTGGGCCGATGCCACATCGGCGGCCGATGACAACGGCACCGGGATTGTCGCGTCGATAAAGCCGGTCCACTCGATCGTCAGCGCCGTCATGCTCGGAGTCGGCGAACCTCAACTTCTCATACGCGGCGCCTCTTCCCCCCATACGTTCAGCCTGCGTCCGTCCGATGCCGCGGTGCTGGCAGACGCGAGCGTGGTCTTTTGGATCGGGGCGGCCATGGAGTCTTCGCTGGCCGGTCCCATAGCCGCGCTGGCTGGCGATGCGCGACTGGTCACCCTGTCGCAGGCGCCCAACCTCGTTCGCCGACCGCTTCGGGAAGTAGGAGCGTTCGAGCGCCACGCACACAGTGATGATGACCGCAGTGATGCCGAAAACGAGAGGCGTGGTGGGGACCGCGACCAGGAGGGCGTCGGGCATGACGCACGCATATTCGACATGCACGTTTGGCTCGACCCGCACAACGCCGATGCGATGGCCATGATGATTGCCGATGTGCTGTCGGAGGTCGACCCGGCGAACGCGGAGGTGTATGCGAGGAACGCGACCACCGTGGGCCAGCGCTTGGCAGCGCTGACGGAGGACATCGACGCATTGGTGGCGCCAGCTCGCGGGCAGCCCTTCATCATGTTCCATGATGCGTACCGCTATTTCGAGGACCGGTTCGGTTTGTCCGCGGTCGGCTCCGTTGTCGTCAGCCTCGAGCGAACTCCCGGGGTCAAGAGAGTCCGTGCGCTTCGTGCAATGGTGCGCGAACTGGGGGCGGTATGCGTGTTCTCCGAGCCCCAATTCCAGCCCAGTCTGGTCGGTACGATCATCGAAGATACCCAGGCACGTTCGGGCGTACTCGACCCGTTGGGCGCTGGAATCGAGAGTGGACCGGAGTTGTATTTCACTCTGCTCCGCCGAATGGCGGACTCATTCAGAACGTGCTTGGAGCCGGATGCTAGCCCGAGGGCCGATCGCGCATTGTCTGGACAGGATTCTTCCGGGGGCTGAACGGTACTTCGGATCTGCCGGGCTTCTGGTCGGCGGGGTCGTCATCATCGCGCACAACACCTGCGCATATCTTGTAGGTAGCCGGCGCAGGATGTGGTCGCCCGGAGAGCGTTCCGCGGTACCAGTCACGGACGCAGATGTCCACTGGCAGTGAACTCGCCTGCTGAAGTCATTTACCGCCGCCGCAGTGCGGTCCGACAGGACCGAAGTTTCGTACTGCGCTGCCATCCACGCAACGTCCATTGCCAAGATTCAGGTGCGGTTGCAGTGCTGCCGTCACTTGCGACGATGGCCCCGAATGGAGTATCTTGCCAAGCAACCGTACCCCTTAGTTCATTACCGGTTTCCGTCGTCGCTGGCGGCGATGTTTGCGGCGGATGGCCGGTAACGCACCATGTGAGGATTCGCTCATGAACGGAACGTCCCCGATGGAGTTTCTTCGGGAAATTCGTCAGGAGCTGGCCAAGGTCACATGGCCTACCCGCAAGGAGACGGCGGTCACCACAGGGATGGTGTTCGTGATGGTGTTCTTGCTGGCACTCTTTTTCCTGGGTGTGGACCAGCTGATTTCGCTTGCGATCCAGGCGATCCTCGGGTTGGGCAGTTGACACAAGGGGAGCAGCCGGCGATGCCGCTTGCGTGGTACATCGTGCACGCGCATTCCGGCTTCGAGTCGCGGGTGGCGGACACGATCCGTGCCGAGGCGGTGCGCCACGCGTTGGCCGACGAAATCACGGAAGCGGTCGTGCCGACCGAGAACGTGGTCGAACTGCGCCAGGGAAAGAAGATCGAGACCGAGCGGAAGTTCTTTCCCGGCTACGTGCTGGTACGCATGCAGCTGTCCGATCAGACCCGTCGCCTTGTGCTGGACGTCCCGCGCGTCTTGGGATTTGTCGGCACGGAGGGCGACCCGATACCGATTTCCGACGACGAAGCGGGCCGGGTACTCAACCAGATCCGCGAGGGAGTCGAACGTCCCCGACCGGCAGTCATCTTCGAGATCGGAGAGAATGTGCGAGTGGGCGACGGTCCCTTCACCTCCTTCAACGGGGTGGTCGAGGAAATCGACGAGGAGCGCTCGCGCGTCAAGGTTTCGGTGTCCATATTCGGACGTGCCACCCCGGTCGAACTGGAATACTCGCAGGTCGAGAAGATCTAGAAACAGGCAACGGAACAAACTAATGGCGAAACAAATTGAAGGCTACGTGCGAATCCAGGTGCCGGCGGGACAGGCCAATCCGTCGCCGCCGATCGGGCCTGCGCTGGGTCAGGCTGGGCTCAACATCATGGAGTTCTGCAAGGCGTTCAACGCGCAGACGCAGGGCGCCGAGGCCGGCGCGCCGTTGCCCGTGACCATCACGGTGTACCGTGATCGGAGTTTCACCTTCACGGTGAAGAAACCGCCGGTTTCCTATTACCTGAAGCGCGCCGCAGGGGTTCCCAAGGGGTCGGGCGAAACTGGCCGCATTGCCCCGGTCGCTTCGGTGACCGTCGCGCAGGTACGCGAAATCGCCACCGAGAAGATGCCGGATCTGAACGCTTCCGGCGTTGACGAAGCCTGCCGGATCGTTGAGGGTACGGCCCGCTCGATGGGCATTGGAGTCAGCTGAAGCCATGGCACGTCCTGGAAAACGTTTACGGGCTGCCCGCGAGGGGCTCGACCGCACACGGCCGCTTCCACTTGGGGATGCCCTCGCGCACCTCAAGCAGCACGGCGGCACGAAGTTCGACCAGACCGTTGAAATCGCGATGGACCTCAATCTCGACACCCGTCAGTCGGACCAGCAAGTGCGCGGGACGGTGATGTTGCCAGCGGGCACGGGCAAGACCGTAAGGGTTGCGGTTTTCGCCCGCGACCAAGCGGCCGAAGCCGCCCGTGAGGCGGGAGCCGACTTGGTGGGTGCGGAAGACCTGGCCGAGGCCGTTCAGAAGGGCGAAATCAACTTCGACCGCGCCGTGGCGACTCCGGACTGCATGCCCGTCGTCGGCCGGCTGGGCAAGATACTGGGGCCACGCGGTCTCATGCCGAACCCCAAGCTCGGCACCGTTACGACCGATGTGACGGCCGCGGTGCAGGCTGCCAAGGGAGGACAGGTCGCCTTCCGAGCCGAGAAAGCCGGGATCGTGCATGCCGGAATCGGCAAGACAAGTTTCGACGAAGGCAGTCTGGCTGCCAACGTCCACGCGTTCGTCGGCGCAGTGCGCGATGCGCGCCCTGCAGGTTCGAAGGGCGTGTATATTCAGAAGATCTGGCTGTCGTCGACCATGGGACCTGGGGTCCAGTTGGACGTGGCCGATCTGGAGGCCGGGGCGAACGCCGCGGCCTGATTGTCAATCGGCGATCGCCGCGCCTGCCGCGGTGATCGCTTCCTGTCCGAGACTGCAGGGGGCGAAAGCCTTAATCAACCTGCATAGACGGGGTGTGGGCGCGGCGGTTGGCCGCGCGCCCGGACTCGTTCCTTGGACAGGCGTGAACTCCGGCTGGCGTGAGTCAGCGCGGAACTGCACGGCAGCGCCATCTGGCCTGCCGAGGCTGGAGGAGCCCGTGCGATGAATCGTCAGGCGAAGGAAGCGACGGTGGCCGCGCTGCACGAGTTGTTCGCGCGCGGCGAAACCGTGATTGTGACCCACTACGCCGGTCTCGATGCGAACGATGCGACCGATTTGCGGCGGCGCATGCGTGCGGCGGGAGCGCAGTTTCGGGTCACCAAGAACCGACTTACGCGCTTGGCGCTGAGGGACACGCCGCATGCAGACCTGGCCGACCTGTTCACCGGTCCGACAGCGATCGGTCTCAGCCAGGACCCGGTGGCACCGGCCAAGGTGTTGCACGAATTTGCCGATACCCATCCGCAGTTGGTCATCCTTGGCGGCGGCCTCGGCGCGAAAAAGCTGGACCCGGCTGCGGTGTCCCAGTTGGCCAAGATGCCATCGTTGGACGAGCTGCGGGCGAAGCTGGTGGGCGTGATTTCCTCGCCGGCACGCTCGGTGGCGGGAGTCCTCCAGGCTCCGGCGGGCGCTCTGGCCCGAGTCTTCGGGGCCTATTCCGAATCAGAAGCCGCCTGAGTTTCGGGCGGAACCAATCCATAACTTTGTCCACGCGTCTGAAGGGAGAAAACCAGCCATGGCGGACATAGAGAAACTGGCCGAGGAGTTGTCCGGCCTGACCGTGATCGAAGCGGCCGAACTGTCGAAGCTGCTCGAGGAAAAGTGGGGCGTCAGCGCCGCTGCGCCGGTGGCGGTGGCAGCAGCGCCCGGTGGCGCGGCCGATGGCGGCGGGGGCAGCGACGAGCCCGAGTTCGTGACCGTGACGCTCACCAGCTTCGGATCCAAAAAAATCAATGTCATCAAAGAGGTGCGGGCGATTACGGGACTCGGCCTGAAAGAAGCCAAGGACCTCGTGGAAGGAGTTCCCAAGCCGGTCAAGGAAGACATTTCCAAGGACGAGGCCGAGGAGATCAAGAAGAAGCTGGAAGACGCGGGTGCGTCGGTCGAAGTGGGAGCGTGATCCTCTGGTTTCTGGATCGACGGCACCGGCAGGAGAGACCCGACCACCGGGCCGGTGAAACCGGTGGCGCTCCGGCGCGGACCGGCGGACCCCGGCCGGTGTGTCCGCAGTTCCGGCAGGGACGGGATGGCAGCAGGTAGTCCCGAAGTCGCCGCCTACGTGACGCGATGCCGGCCCGGCGTCACGGCGGCTAGCCGTCGGTCGCCCGACGGTGACGGATTCATCGCGGCATGGGATCGTTGCGTCGCGCACCGTCGCCATCCGGTGATAGTTGCCTCCAGCGGTGCGCAGATCTCGGCCGAGTTGGCGCGACGCTGGCCGATTTACCGGCCTGTGCCGGACGGCTAGGATTCCCGCGATGATCACGAGCATTCCGGCCTCCGAAGCATGGTGACGCTGGCCAAGGCGCGGCGGCGAAAATCGAAGCCGGCGAAGCGGGACCTCGCGGAGCTGCGTGCGCTGGAGCGCAAGGTGGCTTGGCTGTCGGCGTGGACCATTCACCATGCGAACCATCTCCGTCCGGCCCTGGACGGTCTGAAGGTCGGGGGGCACCAGGCTTCCTCGGCCTCCGTTGTGACGCTGCTGTCGGCTCTGTACTTCCACGTACTGCGGCCCGAGGACCGGGTGGCCGTGAAGCCCCATGCAAGCCCGGTGTTCCATGCGATCCAGTACTTGCAGGGGCGACAGACTTGCGAGCACTTGCAGGCATTCCGCGGATATGGCGGAGCCCAGAGCTATCCCTCGCGCACGAAGGACGCGGACGATGTCGATTTTTCGACAGGTTCCGTTGGCCTCGGGGGCGCCATGGCGCTGTTCGCTTCGCTGGTACAGGACTACATCCTCGATCACGACCTGGCGTCCGGGGCACACCCTCCCGGCCGCATGGTGACGGTGTTCGGAGACGCGGAGCTCGACGAAGGCAACGTGTACGAAGCCCTGCTCGACGGCGCCAAGAGCGGACTGCGAAACTGCTGGTGGATCATCGACTACAACCGCCAAAGCCTCGACGCCATTACCGCAGATCGTTCGTTTTCCCGGATTGCCGGACTGTTCGAGGCGATGAGCTGGCGGGTGATCACGCTCAAGTACGGAAAGCTGCTGCAGGCGGTCGAGCAGGAGCTCGGGGGAACGGCCCTGATCGAGTGGATCGATCGGTGTCCGAACGACCTCTATTCGGCGTTGACCTTCAAGGGCGGGGCTGCGTGGCGCGAACGCCTGCTTCAGGACCTTGAGGGCAATCCGGATGCAGCGGCGCTGATCGAGCGCCATGACGACGACGACCTGCATTCGCTGATGACGAATCTCGCCGGCCATGACCTGGAATCGGTAATCGAAGCGTTCGAGGCCGCGGACGACGATCGGCCGACCTGCTTCATCGCCTACACGATCAAGGGGCATGGACTCCCGCTGGCCGGCCACAAGGACAACCATGCGGGCCTGATGAACGAGGCCCAGATGGAGCAGTTCCGCGTGTCGATGGGCGTGCCCGAAGGCAAGGAATGGGACCGCTTCGCGGGACTTGAACTCCCGTCGGCGACGCTCAAGGCGTATCTGGCGGCAGTGCCGTTCGCCCAGTCCGACCAGCGGCGTCACGACCCGCCGCAGATTCCGGTTCCGGATCGTTTGTTCGTGTCGTCGTCCGGCCGCTCCTCGACGCAAGAGGCCTTCGGCCGCATCCTCCGGGAGCTCGGACGTGGGGACACCGAACTCGCGCAGAGGATCGTCACTACGTCGCCGGATGTCACGGTATCCACCAACCTCGGTGGCTGGGTAAACCAGCGGCAGATCTACCGGCACACGTCCCGGGCCGACGTGTTTCACGACGAGAGCGTCGTGTCGCCACAACGCTGGACGATGTCGCCCAAGGGTCAGCACATCGAGCTGGGAATTGCCGAGAACAACCTGTTCCTGCTGCTGGCGGCAGCGGGTCTGTCGCATTCGCTGTTCGATGCCCGGCTCATACCGATAGGGACCTTGTACGACCCGTTCATTGCGCGCGGGCTGGACGCACTCAACTACGCGGCCTACCAAGACGCGCGTTTCATTCTGGTTGCCACGCCCTCAGGGATTTCGCTTGCGCCCGAGGGCGGCGCGCATCAATCCATCGGCACGCCGTTGGTCGGGATCGGACAGCCCGGCCTCGCCGCGCTCGAGCCCGGGTACGTGGACGAACTGGAGGTGATGCTCCGTTGGGCGTTCGCCTACCTCCAGGAGCCGGACGGGCAGTCGGTCTATCTCCGCCTCTCGACACGGCCGGTCAAACAGCTTGAACGCACCGTGGATCATGACCTGGAGCAGGCGATCATCGATGGCGGCTACTGGCTGCATCCGCCGGCTCGAGGAACTTCGCTGGCCTTGGTGTACTCCGGAGCAGTGGCGACCGAGGTGCTCGATGCCTATGCGGAACTGCAGTCGGACATGCCGGAGGCGGGGGTGTTGGCGGTAACCTCCGCTGACCGGCTGCACGGTGCATGGCGGACCGCGCAAGCCGCGCGGCGGCGGGGCCATCAGGCGCAGTCCCATCTGGAGAGGTTGCTCGATCCGCTGGCCTCCTCAGCGGGCTTGGTGACCGTGGTCGACGGCCACCCGGCAACCCTCTCGTGGCTCGGCTCGGTCCGCGGACACAAGACGATTTCGTTGGGCGTGGACGAATTCGGGCAGTCGGGAGATCTGGCGAGTCTGTACCGGTCGTATGGCATCGACCGTGATGCAATCCTCGACGCTGCTGCTGAGGCGCTGACGGGGCGGTGATGGGGCCGGCCGGAAATGCGCTGGGGTTGGCGGGCGTGGTGAAATTGGTAGACACGCGGGCCTTAGGAGCCCGTGACGCAAGTCGTGGGGGTTCGAGTCCCTCCGCCCGCACCAGCGCCCCATGCCTAGCGGCCGGTGCCATAACGAAAGATAGGTCACTATGAAAGTCAAGCGAATTTCGGGGAGCGGCTCGGTACAGAGTTTCAGCGCGGCGGTTCCGGCCGAGCAGTTCGAATCGGTGATGGATGGCCGCCTGAACGAGTATGCGCGTGACGCCAAGATCGACGGGTTCCGCAAGGGCAAGGTGCCGATGACGATCATCCGGCGGCGGTTCGGGAACGAGGTGGAAACGGCAATTGCCTCGGACTTTCTGCAGTCCGCCGTCGAGCAGGCGTTGGCAGAACACGATCTCGTGCCTCTCGACGTGGTCCCGGAACGCATGCCGAAGCGGGCGCCCGGCGCGCCGCTGGATCTGCAGTTCACGGTGCACGGGGTCGCCACGTTCAAGGTGGCGCCGTTTGATGGGTTGGAAATCGACGTACCGGTCGTGGAGGTGACCGATGCGGACGTCGATGCGGAAGTCACGGAGTTTTCGTACATGTTTGGGGCGACCGAGCCGGCTGAAACCGACTTCGGTGCTCGTTCCGAGGACACGGTCGTAGCGGAACTGTTCGACCGGTCCGATCCGGCCAATCCGAAGCGAATTCCGGTCGGTGGCCTTGCCACGCCGAAGTCATTTCAACGGACCTGGGGCGAAGCGGCCGACATTGAGGGCATCCGGGCCGGCGAGCACCGGGAGTTTCAGGTGTCCCCGCTGCCAGGGAACTGCTACGACAAGCCGTTCACGCTGGGCGTCCTAGCACGCGCCGTTCACAAGCGTGAACCGGCCACCATGGAAGATCTGATGAAGCGGCTGAGTGCCGAAACGGAACCCGATCTCCGGGCGAATGTCCGTACCATGCTCGAGCACGCCATGACTTCCGGAAGCGAACGCCTGAAGGTGGTTCGCCTGATCGACAAGCTGGTCAAGGCCAATCGGCTGAAACTTCCGGAGCCCTATGTCGAGAAGGTCGTCGCCGCGTACGATGCGGGGCAGTCGTCGCCGATCGTGCCCTCAGAACATCAGGTGTCGACCGACCAACTGGCCAGGTCAAGCATTGTCGCGGAATTGCTGCTGTCGAAGATCGCGGACGATCACGACATCCAGGTCAGCCGCGAAGAAATCGTCCGCTTTGTCGTGCAGAACGTGGACCCCAACCAGCGAAACGCCGAAGACGCGATCAGGCAGCGCCTGGCGGATACGGAAGTGGTCAAGATGGTGGCGGTGCGGATTCGTCGGGAAAAGGCACTTGGACTCGCGATGAAGGAAGCGCAGCTGAACGAGACGCAGATTTCGAACGACGAGATGCGGCGCATGATGGCGACCATTCCGCCCATCACGTTGGAAGCCCGCATGCCGGGGAGCGCGGCCGGCCCGACTGCCGCCGCGGGCGGGGCGGCATCGTGACGGAACGGCTGCAGGCCCCGGAGCCGGAGCACACCATGAACACGCTGGTGCCGATGGTCGTCGAACAGACGGGCAGAGGCGAGCGTGCATACGACATCTATTCCAGGCTCCTGAAGGAGCGCATCATCTTTCTGACTGGTCCGGTAGGGGACGAGGTGGCGTCGCTCGTGATCGCGCAATTGCTGTATCTCGAGGCGGAGCACCCGGATAAGGAGATTGCCTTCTACATCAACAGCCCTGGCGGGTTGGTCACATCGGGATTGGCGATCTACGACACGATGCAGTACATCCGCCCGGACGTGTCGACCCTGTGCGTCGGGCAGGCCGCATCGATGGGCTCACTGCTGCTTGCCGGCGGAACGGCGGGTAAGCGGTTTGCGCTGCCAAACGCCCGGATCATGGTGCATCAGCCTTCCGGCGGGTTTTCCGGACAGGCAACGGATGTCGAGATCCACGCTCGCGAGATTCTCGCACTCAAGGAGCGTATCAACGAGATCTATACACGCCATACGAAGCAAGGCATTGAGGCCGTACGGGAGGCGCTCGAGCGGGATCGATTCCTGACCCCGGAGGTTGCCAAGGAGTTTGGCCTGATTGATGACGTCGTCAGCGAACGGCCGGCCGGGGCGGACGACTGACGCCGGATTCGTGGGCGAAGCCGGCATGGCGGCTTCTTTCAGGGGGTGCCTGAATTGGCTAACATTCGTGCAGGCTAGGTGCGTGGAGGCGGCATTCGCCATGAGTTCGCAGCAGCGACCGGATTACGAGCCCGGGCGCGGGGATACGCTGGTAGAACCGACCGTCGAGACCAAGAAACCGTCGCTGTATCAGGTCCTGCTGTTAAACGACGACTACACGCCGATGGAGTTCGTGGTCATGATCCTGGAACAGTTCTTCCGCAAGGACCGCGAAGAGGCGACCCAGATCATGCTTCATGTTCATCAGAACGGGGTCGGCGTGTGCGGCGTGTACACCTACGAGGTGGCCGAGAGCAAGGTGACCCAGGTGATCAATTGCGCTCGCGAGCATGAGCATCCACTGCGATGCACCCTGGAGAAAGTCTGAGCGGTCACGCGATGCTGTCGAGCAACCTGGAAAAGAGCCTTCACAACGCTATCGAGCTGGCGCGGGGACATCGGCACGAGTTCGTGACCCTCGAGCATCTCCTCCGTGCCCTGACCGAGGACGAGGACGCGGTTGAGGTATTGCTTGCCTGCCGCGTGGACCTGGAAAAGCTTCAGGGTGACCTGGACGAGTTTCTGGAGTCGGCGCTGACTTCGACAGTGCTGGACGGAGAATCCCAGCCGGAGTCCGTCCCGAGCCGCGGCGTCCGCAGGGTGCTGGGCAGGGCGGCGCAACATGTGCGGGGGTCCGGGAAGACCGCCGTTACCGGCGCCAACGTCCTGGTGGCGATTTTCTCCGAACGTGAAAGTCACGCCGTCTACTTCCTCAGTTTGCAGCAGATGCGGCGGGTGGACGCGGTGTCGTTCATCAGCCACGGGCTATCCAAGCAGGCCCGCGTGCAGACGGCCGCGCCGGGCGGCGAGGGAGGCGAGGCGCCGGCCGCCAACCAGTCACCGCTCGAGGCCTATTGCATCAACCTCAACGAGAAGGCCAAGGCCGGCCGGATCGATCCCCTGATCGGGCGCCAGGTGGAGCTGGAGCGCACGATCCAGATCCTCTGCCGGCGGACCAAGAACAACCCGCTGTTCGTCGGGGATCCGGGAGTCGGAAAGACCGCGATTACCGAGGGCTTTGCCCGCCGGATTGTCGCCGGGGAGGTGCCGGAAGTTCTTGCGGACGCCGTGGTCTACTGCCTGGACATGGGCGTCCTCCTGGCCGGCACCCGGTACCGCGGCGATTTCGAGGAACGCCTGAAGGGAGTGGTGGCGGAACTCGGCAAGCATGAGAAGGCCATCCTGTTCATCGACGAGATCCACACGCTGATCGGTGCCGGCGCCACCAGCGGCGGCGCCATGGACGCGTCCAACCTGCTGAAACCGGCGCTGGCAAGCGGCGAGATCCGCTGCATCGGCTCGACCACGTACAAGGATTACCGGGGCTATTTCGAGACCGATCGGGCTCTGGTCCGCCGTTTCCAGAAGATCGACGTGAACGAGCCCACCGTGGCCGACACCATCCGAATCCTCAACGGGCTGAAGCCCTATTACGAGGAGTACCACGGAATCCGCTACACCCGCTCCGCGCTGCAGGCGGCCGCGGAACTGGCAGGACGGCACATGTCTGACCGAAAGCTGCCGGACAAGGCCATCGACGTGATCGATGAAGCCGGCGCGGCGGAAATGCTGAAACCGGCGTCGCGCCGGAAGAAGGTAGTCGGGGTCGGAAGCATCGAGGCGGTGGTCGCCCGGATGGCGAGGATCCCGCCGAAGCAGGTCTCGCGCGATGACCGCACCGCCTTGGCCACGCTGGAGCGTGACCTGAATCTCGTGGTCTTCGGACAGGAAGAGGCGCTCGCGATGCTGGCCAGCGCGGTCAAGATGTCGCGCGCCGGCTTGCGGGAGCCGAACAAGCCTGTGGGCTGCTTCCTCTTGTCCGGTCCCACCGGAGTTGGCAAGACCGAGGCCTCTCGCTGCCTGGCGGAACTGATGGGAGTCGAACTGATCCGGTTCGACATGTCCGAGTACATGGAGCGCCATACGGTTTCCCGCCTGATCGGTGCGCCACCGGGCTACGTTGGCTTCGATCAGGGGGGCATGCTGACCGATGCGGTCGACCAGCACCCACATTCCGTCGTGCTGCTCGACGAGATCGAGAAGGCCCACCCGGACCTTTTCAGCCTGCTACTGCAGGTCATGGACTATGGGCGCCTCACCGACCACAACGGCAAGGCGGTCGATTTCCGGAACGTGACGTTGATCATGACCACGAACGCCGGGGCCAGCGAGCTGGCCAAGGCGGCCGTCGGGTTCGGTCGCGAGCGAAGGGAAGGCGACGACACGGAGGCGATCAACCGATTGTTCACGCCTGAGTTCCGCAATCGGCTGGATGCGGTGATTCCGTTCGCGGCATTGTCCCGCGCGGTGATGGGCCAGATCGTCGACAAATTCATCGCCCAGCTCGAGGTCCAGTTGCAGGACCGCAACGTCTCCGTTGAACTCACGGAAGCGGCGCGGAGCTGGTTCGCCGACAAGGGGTACGATCCAACATTCGGCGCCAGACCGCTGGCCAGACTGATCCAGGAGCGGTTGAAGAAAGAGTTGTCGGAGGAGCTCCTGTTCGGGCGGTTGGCGCGAGGTGGGCACGTGAAGGTCGACGTGCGCGGCAACCAGGTTTCGTTCGCGTTCGTCGACGCGAACGGCAAGGAGCTGGTGGCAGCGTCCTGAACGGCCTGCCGGCCTGCGCGTCTACGGCAGGTGCGCGCCGGTCCGTATTTTCGCTTCCAGGTACTCCCGATTTTGCGGGGTGGGCTCGAACCGGTGGCGCACGCGTTCCACAACCCGGATCCCGAACCGGGTCAGCGCGGCGATTTTCTCCGGGTTGTTGGTCAGCAGTCGCACCCGTGTGACCCCGAGCTGGCGCAGGATTTCCGCTGCGACGCGATAGTGACGTTCATCGTCGGCGAACCCGAGCACCGAGTTCGCGGCATACGTATCGAGGCCATCATCCTGCAGCGTGTATGCCCGCAGCTTGTTGACCAGGCCGATGCCGCGACCTTCCTGCGCCAGGTAGACCAGAACGCCGCTGCCCGCTTCCGCGATAGCCGAGAGGGCGCCCCGCAGCTGATCGCCGCAGTCGCAGCGCAGCGAGCCGAGGAGATCCCCAGTGAAACACTGCGAGTGGAGTCGCACCAGAACCGGCGAATCCGGGGTGGGTTCCCCCACGACGATCGCGATCTGCTCGGTGCCGCCGGAAACCGGACGAAAAGCGATGATGCGGGTGTCTTGCGCCGCCTCCAGCGGGACGTGGGCGCTGCTGACCCGACGGAGATTGAAGTCGCCCTCGGCTCCGTAGCGCTGCAGTTCCTGCACGTGCACGGCGAGCAGGTCGCGCTCGATTGCCCACGCCCGTGCCGCTTCGGGCGGTAGCCCGAGCGGTTTGAGAACGGCTGCCGGAGTCAGGTTGGCGTGCTTGGCAAGTTGCACCGAGCCGACCGCAAGATCGTCCGCCTCGAGCGTGCGGTGGAGTTCGGGTGCCGGCACGCCGGATTCAGGATTCGCCAGGGCCTGGACCGTGATGGGCGCGATCTCCGGGCTCAGCCGGAACACCACCACCTCCTGGTCCGTGTCGAGGCCGATCGCGCGGGCGCGCGGGCCGGTGATCACGATGCGTAGGGCGCCGCCCGGCACCCGCGTCATTGCCGCGAACTCGCCTTCGCCCAGGAACTCGGTGGACCGGGCCACCGCGCATGCGGAGGCCCCTAGCAGGACGACAAGCTGGCCTCGTCGAAGATCGCCAATGGCCCGGTCCACGGCGATGACCGAGCGCGGCACTGTGCCGGACAAGCGTTCCTGCGACCCTGTCGTGTTGGGTTGGGACATAAAGAATTCCGGAAGCGGGAAGCTTCCTGCAGAGTTGGATGAAGCGGAAATGCCGTCAGTATACTGTTTCGATAGCCCAGCCTAGGCGATGGCGGTCGCGAGCGGCGCCGAGGGCAGGAGAGCCATTCGTGGACAGCACGGCGCGCAAGACCTGGGAAGCCGCACCCCAGGTGCTCATGGTGGAAGATGATGAGGCACTGCGCGAATCGCTGTCGGAACACCTGTCGTACAGCGGCTTCAAGATGGTGGCCGTGGCAACCGGCGCGGAAGCGCTCGAACAGGTCCGGGCCCGACGTTTCGACCTAATTCTGCTGGATGTGCGGCTGCCCGATGCCGACGGCCGCGACCTGTGCCGCCGCATCCTGGAACTCGGCCGCACGCCGCCGATCATCATGCTCACGGCCGCCGATTCCTCTGCGGATATCGTGCGCGGCTTTGATTCGGGCGCATATGACTACGTGGTCAAACCGGTTTCCCCCCCGGCACTGGTAGCGCGCATGCGGGCGCATCTGCGCCAGCACGAATTGACCGACGACGCGGAGTTCGATCTCGGCACCTTCCGGTTCCGTCCCGGTGCCAAGATCCTGGTCGATGCGGATGGTCAGCAGGTCCGGTTGACGGAAAAAGAAAACGCGCTGCTCCGGTGTCTCCTCCGGGCGCGCTCCGAACCTGTGACCCGCAGTCGGATTCTGGAAGAGGTCTGGGGGTACCACCCGTCCGTGCGAAGCCACACGCTGGAAACGCACATTTCCAGGCTGCGCAAGAAGCTCGAGCCGCGGCCAGACAGCCCGCGCATTCTCGCTACCGCGCCGGACGCGAAGGGGTATCTCCTGATTCGAAAGGGATCGGGGCCCGAAGCGGACTGACCGCTTCAATCCTGCCGGCAGTCGTCTTGGCGAAACGGCGAGAACTGGGTCCGAATCGCGTCGATCTCCAGCTGCACCGCCCGGGTCTCCTGCTGCAGTGCCTGGGCGACCGCATCGCGAAATTGCGGATGGCGGATCCAGTGAGCGCTGTATGTGGGAACCGGGAGATAGCCGCGCTGGATCTTGTGCGGTCCCTGGGCACCGGCCTCGACACTGTGCAGACCGTGCTCGATGGCGTAGTCAATGGCCTGGTAGTAGCACAGCTCGAAATGCAGGAACGCCTGGTATTCGGAGCAGCCCCAGTAGCGCCCGAACAGGGTGTCCGGACCGGCAATGTGCAAGGCCCCGGCAATTGGAGTGTTCCCCGCCTGGGCGAGAATCAGGATCACTTGGTCGCCTAGCGCGGCGCCCAGCCGGGGAAAGAAGTCGGCGGTCAGGTAGGGATGTCCCCACTTGCGATTACCGGTGTCTTCGTAGAAACGGAACATCCTGTCCCAGTCGTCCGGGCGGATCATGTCACCCTGTAGGCGAACGATGTCGATCCCGCTGTCCGTGACCGCACGGCGCTCGCGGCGGATCGATTTCCGTTTTCGCGCGCTGAGGTCAGCGAGGAACGCGTCAAACGATTCGTAGCTCCGGTTGACCCAATGGAACTGCTCGCCGGTACGTGCCAGAAAGCCGATTTGGCTGAGTTGCCGGCACTCGCTTTCCGTTGGAAAGGTCACGTGGAGGGACGACACACCGGTCTGTTCGGCCACCGACACCAGGCCTTCAAGCAGGGCGGGCCGGGCGCCCTGGCTGGCATCGGGCCGCACGAGCAGCCTCGGTCCCGTGACTGGAGAGAACGGCACAGCCACCTGCAGCTTCGGGTAGTACCTGCCACCGGCCTCCGTGAAGGCATGGGCCCAGCCTTGGTCGAACACGTATTCGCCCTGCGAATGGCTTTTCGCGTACATGGGTGCGCAGCCTTCGATGCAGCCGTCGGCGCCCTCGAGCACCACGTGGAAGGGCATCCAGCCGGTCTCCGCGGTGGCCGACCCGGATTCCTCCAACGCCCGCAGGAAACCGTGCCGCACGAAGGGGTTGTCGGCACCGGCGCACGCATCCCAGTCGGCGGCGGGGATCTCCGAAATTCGCTCGACGGTACGGGCCGTGAACACCGATCAGGCGATTTCGAAAACGGCGTCGATCTCGACGGTGACATTGCGCGGAAGCGCATTCGCCCCGACCGCGAACCGCGCGTGACGGCCTGCTTCGCCGAATACCGCGAGCATCACGTCGGAGGCGCTGTTGGCGATCTCCGGCTGCCGGTCAAAGTCCTCTACGCACTGAACGAACACGCCGAGCTTCACGCACCGCCGCACCCGGTCGAGATCTCCGTCGAGAGCGGTACGCAAGGCGGCGAGAATATTGAGTGCGCACGTTCTCGCGGCCTCACGCGCCGTGTCCTCGTTCACGTCTCGCCCGACGGTTCCGGTGAATCGAATTTCCCCGTCGACGGCAGGTATTTGGCCGGCGACGTACGCCATTCCGGATGCAAGGACGACCGGCACGTAGCTGCCACCGGGCGCCGGAGCGTTGGGCAGCGTGATTCCGAGTTCGTGAAGTCGGTCGTCGATCGTCGGCATAGTGGGCTCCCGGCAGCGGTGAGAAAGTGCAAAGGGCCCATTCTATCCACGCCGACCGTGACGTTGAGAATTGCGGTGCGACCGACCGTACACAGATCCCGAGCGTATCGGCAGGCGTGGTCGCCGCCCGCCGCCCATTCTGGCCGGCTACCGGAACCTCGCGGCCACCGCAATGCTCATCCCGGACGAAGGTGGCGCCGAACGACCGGGAGGGCACGCCTGCTCCTGATGCCGGCGCCGCAGTTGAAGCGTTTCGTGCCCGCGCTAAAACCTTTGCTGCCGTTGCGGTAGGATACTGAGCATACGTGACGGTTATCACAAGGTTAGGTCGACCGGTGCCTGAATCCATTTGCTGTCAGGGGCGCAAGCCGATGCCATTGCGGTGGGCGCGGACGCGCATGCCACCCGTACAACGATGGTTGATGCTGGCCATGCCGGTGGTGGTCTTGCTCGGCGTGGGTGCTGGCGCTGCAGCTGCGGCAGCGCAGGTGGTACCGCATCGGGCCGAGTACCGGATCACGCTGGACCAGGTTCGGACCGGAGCCATGGTGACTGCCATGACCGGGAAGCTGGGGTTCGAGTGGCGCGACGTCTGCGACGGCTGGGCCGTCAACCAGCGATTCGGCATCCACTTCACCGATACGCACGGTCGGCAACACTGGTCCGATCGGCGATACCTGACGTGGGAAGCCAAGGACGGCAGTGCGTTTCGCTTTTCGATTCGGGCGGTGCGGGACGACGTCGTGATCGAGGAGGCGGAGGGGCAGGCGGTTCTGCACGGTGACGGTTCGGGCGGCGAAATCCTGTTCAAGCTGCCGTCGGCCTATCGGGCGGCACTGCCGGAAGGCACGATCTTTCCGTCCTCCCATTTCCTGCGCATCCTGGAGGACCTCAAGTCGCCTGGGGGACCGCGTGCCGACGTCGTGTTCTCAGGATCGGAAGAGGACGGCCTGCAGCGCGTCAATACCTTCTTTGGTTCGGAGATCGGCCCTGGCGCGGAGGCGCCGGGTTCCGGCCTGGCCGACCTGTTCGGCCGCCATGTCCGGATCGGCTACTTTCCCTATTTCGACAGGGACTTGCATGCCGATTATGAAGTGATCCTGCAGGTGAGGGAAAACGGAGTCCTGGATCGGTTCGTGATCGACTACACCGATTTCAGCATCAAGGGCGTGCTCAACCAGTGGGTGAAGATCCAGCCGGCGAGCTGCTGACCGGCGACCCGCCGCGGCCTGGCCGGCGCGGCTACTTGATCTTCGTTTCCTTGAACAGCACGTGCTTCTTCGCCACTGGATCGTACTTCTTCAGTTCGAGCTTTTCCTTGCGCGTGCCGGCTCTGGTGCGCTGGGTCTTGCGCGTCACGTAGAAGTAGCCCGTGTCGGCGGTGCTCATGAGGCGAATCTTGTCTGAAACCGTCTTGGCCATGGCCTGTCCTTCGTGCCGGAGCGAGAGACCGCAGGGAAACCGATTTTGCCTGCTGTGTCAATTGCGGGGCAGGCGTCGGCAGCGTAGACGCTGGACGCGACCTGCGAGCAGGCTCGACGCTTTCACGCCCGCAAGGCTGGCTAGAGATCGCCTTTGACCCTCCGGCCTACGGTGGAGGATTCGCAGCAGGCGACAAGCGGCGCGCCGGCGGGAACTCGTCGTCGACCGCTGGCATCTTGGCGTGATGCCGCTGCAGAACAGCGGGTTTGGACATGGTTATGCTCAACGGCCGCCTTCCGCGGTGTACTCCGGTGATTGCAAGGAGATCCCGACATGACTTCAGCTTCGGCCACGAAGGTGGCGGTGGTGCTAGGCGTGGGCGCAGCGAGGGGAACAGGGGCAGCCGTAGCCCGCCGCATCGCCCGCGAAGGCGAGCATCGGGTTGTGATCGGCGGCCGCACGACGGAGCGCCTGGACGCGTTCGTCCGGGAAGCCGAGCCGCACGGCGAGCTGCTGACGGCCGTGACGACCGATGTCACCGACCCTGCCTCCATTCGGGCCGCGTTCGACACCGCTGAAGCGCTGGGACCCGTCGATTTCGTTGTCTACAACGCCGGGCCGAACCGCATGATTCCGTTTCTCGACCTCGACGTCGCGACCGTCGAGGAATTCTGGCGAGTCAGCTGTCTCGGCGGTTTCGTTACCTTGCAGGAGGGAATCCGGCGCATGCTGCCGCGACAGAGCGGCACCATCATTTGTACCGGTGCGACCGGATCTTGGCGGGGCGGCGCCCGGTTCGGACATTTCGGTGCCGCGAAGTCGGGCCTGCGCATGTTCGTTCAGGCGGCCGCCCGTGAGTTCGGACCGCAGGGTCTGCACATTGCGCATGTCGTGATCGACGGCAGCATTGACGGGGAACGAATTCGAACCGTCGCACCCGATCGCGTGAAGGCTAAGGGAGAGGACGGTCTTCTCGCCATCGACGGGATCGCCGACATGTACTGGCACATCTACCGCCAGCCCCGGTCGACCTGGACGCTGGAAGTCGATCTCCGTCCGTTCAAAGAGCCCTTTTAGCCGCGGCCCTGTCCGCACCCCATCCTGGAGACCACCCTGATGATTCATGAACTCAGAATGTACACGTGCCGCCCGGGGACGGCCCCTAAGGTTATCGAGGCCAGCGGGACCGTCGGTCAGCGCATCCGAAACGGCGACACGTACGGTCGGCTGGAGGGGCACTTCGGAAGTGAGATCGGTGGCCTCAATCAGTACGTGCATTTGTGGAGCTATGCGGACGTCGGCGAACTGGTCCGCCTCCGTGGCGAGTTGGGGCAGTTGGAGGCTTGGCGAACTGAGTTCGTGCCCTTGGTTGCACCGCACATCCTTACCCAGACGGTACGGGTGCTGCGCCCGGCGCGGGACCTCCGTACCCCCGATACGGACGGCAACATCTACGAACTCCGGGTGTATCGGCTGAAGCCCGGTCGCGCTGCGTCCTGGGCCGAACGCATGTTGGCGGCCTTTCCGGCCCGCGAGAAGTACTCGATGAACGTGGGTCTCTGGACGACGGTGTTCCCGGACCCCAACGAGGTCATTCACCTTTGGGCGTACTCGAGTTTCGAGGAACGTGCCAAGGCGCGCGCCGGTTCCCAGGCTGATCCCGAGTGGAAGGCGTTCCTGGCTGAGGCCGTGCCGGACATCGAGGACATGACCTCCACCATTCTGCTTCCTTCAGCGTATTCGCCTCGGAAGTAGGTTCATCCGAGCGGCCCCGGGCCGTTCCCGGCCGCTCGGCAGGTCGGGCGGCCGGGTTGGCTGCCGGGCCAAAGGCCCTGTTCGCGTGCCGGAACCGAGCTGCACGGGCGGTTGGCGCCGGACCCGTGCGGTGCCCGGCAGTCAGAGCGAACTGGATTCGCGCACGCGATGGAAGGCGACGCGCCCCCGTATCGGATCGGCATCCGCAAGACGCACCGTGATCGCGTCGCCCGGCCGGAACGTTTCTCCGGTGCGTTCGCTGCTGATCTGACGGGCCCGGGCATCGAAGCGGAAGTACCCTTCTCCGAGACCGGACATCGGCAACAATCCCTCGATGCCGTTCTCGTCGAGCCGGACAAATGCTCCGAAGCGCTCGACGCTGACAATCCGGCCGTGCAAGCTCGCCGCCGACATCCGCTGCAGGAACCGGCTGGCGTACCGCTGGCAGGCCTCGCGTTCGGCGGCAACTGCCCGTCGTTCGCATGACGAGAGGTCCCTGCCGAGCGCCCAGAGCTCGTCCTCGCCGGCCGGTGCCTGCCGCTCATGTCCGAGGGTGGCCAGTAGCGACCGGTGCACGGAAAGGTCGCTGTACCGCCGGATCGGCGACGTGAAGTGCGTGTAGCACTGCAGCCCGAGCCCGAAATGACCGACGTTTTCAGGGCTGTACTCAGCCTGGGTTTGCGCCCGCAATACTGCCATGTGAACCGCTTCTTCGTTTTGTGCGCCGCGCGCACCTTCCAGGACATCGTTGAAGCGTCGGGGGTTTGCCCTTCCCGTCATGGTTCGCCATCGCCCGGTGAGGGCACGCAGGTCGTCCTGCAGTGACCGGAGGCTGGTGGAACGGGGCTCCCCGTGGACCCGGTAGAGAAACGGGACCTCATGTCGGGCCAGGTGCCGGGCCACCGCCGTGTTGGCTAGGACCATGAACTCTTCGATCAGGCGATGCGCGTCGAGGTGGCGGACCGCCGCGATGCTGTCGGGCTCTCCGGTGGCCGGGTCGAGCGTAATGCGGTGTTCGGCGGAACTGAGGTCAAGGGCGCCACGTCGGTCCCGGGCCGCGCGAAGAACGCGATAGGCGCCATACAATGCAGCTACGTCCTCACGGTCGATGCCTGAGATCGGCGCATCGTGCCGCGCCGCCTCGTCCACAGCTTCGTAGGTGAGGCGGGCGCGCGAACGAATCAATGCGCGGGTAAATGTCGCCCGTACCAGTTCCCCGCGAGGCCCGACGTCCAGTTCGGCCACGATCGCGCCGCGCTCACGGCGGGGGACCAGCGAGCACCAGCCGTTTGAAAGGCTTGCGGGCAGCATCGGCAAGACGTGCCCCGGAAAGTAGACGGAGTTGCCCCGCATTTGCGCGGCCCGATCGAGGGCGCCCCCTGGGCGCACGTAGTGGGCGACGTCGGCAATGGCCACGTGGATCCGGAACCCGCCTTCGGGTCCGGCCGCCGCCACCACGGCGTCGTCAAAGTCCCTGGCGTCGTCACCGTCGATGGTGACGAACGGCAGCCCGGTCAAATCTGTTCGCCCATGATCCGTGGGGGGGCCGCATGCGGCGGCCTCCTGTTCCGCGTCCGCATCGAAACGGGTTGGGATTTCGTAGCGCGCGGCCACCATTGCCGGGATGCAGCGTGGATCGTCCAGCGGTCCAATTCGTTCGAGGACTTGTGCTTGACCACCCGCTCCGCGCGGACTCGCGCAGTAGACAACGTCGCCGACTCCGACGGTCTCGCTGGCCTGGAATCGATGCGTGGTGTTGGGTTTCGCGGCGCAATTTTCGACTCGAAGACCGCCGCCGAGGTTCGGCACGATGACCCCGACGAACGTCTCTCGACGCACCGGTAGGCGGGCCACGAGTTGGCCCGAACCGGAAGAACCATGCGCCGTATCCAGACGCACCAGTACGCGGTCGCCGACGCTGCTGGCCTGGCGCCCGGCGCGTCGCCGCAGAGCCGCTCGGTCCAAGACGATTTCGGCGGGTCCTGAAGCTGAAGGGATGCTTGGTTTCGCGACGAGATCGCCGTCGCGGGTCACCCTGATCAGTTCCGCGACCACCACGCGCGGGTCGGAATGAGGGGCGGCTGCTGTCTGCTCACGGCGAGACCGGCGAAGGATCTCCTTCAGCAGCCGGCGCCCGCCCGCGTCGCGGACATCAAACGCGCGGGCCAGCTCGCGCAGGTTCGCTCGATCGGGATGGGCGCGAATCCATGCCCGGAGCGCTTCTTCCGAGGGTCCGTCGCCACTCACGAACCGGTGGACGGGTGCGCGATCACGACTTCCGGGTGGTGCGGCGTTTGCGGGCCGGGGTCTTCTTGGCGGCCTTGCGTTGGGCCCTGGCCGCAAGCAGCGCGACCGCCTGTTCCATGGTCACGTCGCCCTTGGAGATCTCCTTCGGCAGCGAAGCATTCAGGCTCCCGTGTTTCACGTACGGACCAAAGCGGCCGTCGTGCACGGTGATGTCCTTGCCGTCGGTCGGATGCGGTCCCAGTACCGTGCCGGGCGACGATCGAGGACCTCCCTTGTGCTGCGCCAGCAAGTCCATCGCGCGGTTCATGCCGATCGTGAGAACGCTTTCGCCCGCGGGAATGGAACGGTAGTCTTTTTCGTGCTTGACGTAGGGCCCGTAGCGTCCAATCCCCGCCTGGACGGGCTTCCCCGATTCCGGATGCAGGCCGATGTCGCGCGGCAGCGCCAGCAGTTGCAGCGCACACTCCAAGTCCACGCTGCCGGGTGCGATGTCGGCCGGAAGCGAGACGCGTTTCGGTTTCTGGTGCTTCCCGGCCTCGTCGCCGAGTTGGACGTAGGGTCCGAACCGTCCCGTTCGAAGGGTCACCAGCTGGTCCTGAAATTCCCCGAGCGCTACGGGCTCGCCGTTCTGCTGGTCTTCGTCAAGCCCAAAGTTCCGCGTGTACTTGCATTCCGGGTAGTTGGAGCAGCCGAAGAACGCACCGAATTTGCCGATGCGCAGCCCCAGCCTTCCCTCGCCGCACGTCGGGCAAAGACGCGGGTCTCGTCCGCTGTCGTCGGGTGGAAACACGGCAGGACCGAGGATGGCGTCGAGGTGGTCGATCACCGAGCGCAGGCGGATCTCGGCGACGTCGTCGACGTTCTCCTTGAAACTGCTCCAAAAGTCCTTGAGGACTTCCTTCCAGTCGACCTGGCCGCGAGAAATGTCGTCGAGTCGCTGCTCGAGGTTGGCGGTGAAGTCGTACTCCACGTAGCGCTCGAAAAAGCATTCGAGAAACGTGGTCACGATTCGGCCGCGAGACTCGGGCACGAACCGCTTGCGTTCCAACCGCACATATTCGCGGTCCTGCAGCACGGAAATGATCGCGACGTACGTAGACGGACGCCCTACGCCCAACTCTTCCAGTCGCCGCACCAGCGACGCCTCGGTGAAGCGCGGCGGCGGGACGGTGAAATGCTGCTTGGGTTCAGCCGCACGGGATCCCAGCGGCTCGTGCTGCTCAAGTGCAGGCAATCGTCGAGCGTCCTCGTTCTCCGCGTCTTCCTCTTTTTCAGGCTGATCGCGGCCTTCGCTGTAGAGGCGCTGGAAACCGTCGAAGACGACCGTCGATCCCGTGGCGCGAAGACCGACGTCGCCGTCACTGTTTTGCAGGTCGGCGGTGGTCTGGTCGATTGCCGCCTTCTCCATCTGGCTGGCGACGGTGCGATTCCAGATCAAACGGTAGAGCTTGGCCTGATCGGACGTGAGCTGTCTGGCGAGCACCGCTGGGCTGCGGGCAACGTCGGTCGGTCGGATGGCTTCATGCGCCTCCTGCACGTTGCGGGCCCGGCTCCGGTAACTGCGGGGCGCACCCGGTCTGTACCGCTCACCGAATTCCCGGGCGATGGTCGCTCGGATTGCCGAGATTGCCGTCGGGGCAAGGTTCACGGAGTCGGTCCGCATGTAGGTGATGAGACCGGCGCTTGCCCCGTCGATCGCCACTCCTTCGTAGAGGGTCTGGGCCGTGCGCATCGTATGGGCCGCGGAAAAACCAAGCTTGCGCGAGGCTTCCTGCTGGAGAGTCGACGTCGTGAAGGGGGCGGAAGGGGAGCGCAGAACCCGTTTCTTCTTGACGGTTGAGACCGTGAAGGAACTCGCGTCCACCCGTTCGGCTGCATTCCTGGCAGCGGCTTCGTCGGGAAGGCCGAACTTGCCGAGCGCCTTCCCATCCAGACTCACCAGCCGTGCCGTAAACGCTGCGCCGCTGCGATTGGTCAGGGCGACTTCCAGCGTCCAGTACTCGCGCGGAACAAACGCCTCGATCTCCGATTCGCGTTCACAAATCAGTCTAAGGGCGACCGACTGAACGCGGCCGGCCGAGCGGGCACCGGGCAGCTTTCGCCACAGGATCGGCGAGAGCGTGAATCCCACGAGATGGTCAAGTGCCCGGCGGGCCTGTTGCGCCTCCACCAGGTCCATGTTGATCGCACCCGGCGCCTGGAAGGCATCGAGAATGGCTTCGCGGGTGACCTCATTGAACGTGACCCGATAGGAGGTGAAGTCGCGCGGCTTCTTGCCTCGTCGCTCCCGCAGCGCGGTCAGCACGTGCCAGGCGATGGCTTCGCCCTCGCGGTCCGGGTCCGTGGCCAGGAACAGGATGCCGTCGGTGCCAAGGTCACTGGCGATGCTGCTGAGGTGCTTGCGGCTGTCGTTCGGTATCTCGTAGTGCATGCTGAAGTCGTCATCAGGCTGGACGGCACCGTCCTTGGCCACGAGATCTCTCACATGTCCGTAGCTTGCATGCACTTTGTAGTCCGGTCCCAGATACCTGCCGATCGTTCGCGCCTTGGCAGGCGACTCCACAACTACGACGTTGGGGGCTTTAGGCATGGGCGAGGACAACGTGGGCGGGCAGACGCACCGATCCGGATCGGTTCCGGAGGTACGAGTGGGAGAAGTGGGGCCGAAAAATGGAGAGCGTCTTGATGAATGTCAAAGGGGGTGTCCACGGGTGCCGCGAATCGGGCCCCGCCCCATCTTGCCCGGTCGTAGCGGTTCCACCCGCTAGAGAACCTGCGCAAAGCCGTTGACATCGTGTCCCAGCGGACCATACCTTGCCCGGAGTTGACCTCCAGTCTGTATGGCTGCAGATGATGGATGCCTTGATCAACGCTGATTCCGACTCGGCGGGTTCGGTGCACGCGATGTGAGTTGAACGGCTTTCAACGTAGACGGGTCCAGCGCCGCGGGTTGGCCACTTCGCTACCGGGCTTCGTATTCAATGACGCCTGGCGCACCGCCCGCCCCCTAATCGTTCGCAAACGGTGACTCCAATTCCGTGGACAAGCAAGGCGTAGCAAGAGGACCATTCGCGAAGCGATTTGCCGAACGGGTGCTTGCGGCCCGCTGGCTTGTCATCGCGGCCACCCTGGTGTCGGTCGCGGTCGCGTCCGGCGGCATCGCCTTGCTTGAATTCTCCGCCAATTACCGCATCTTCTTCGACGAGGACAATCCGCAGCTGCTGGCGCTGGAGGCGCTGGAGAATACGTACGGTAAGAACGAGAACGTCGCCTTTCTGGTAGTTCCGGACGATGGCGACGCCACCTCGGAAAGCGCACTCTCGGCCGCCGCGTGGCTCACGGATGCCGCCTGGCTGACGCCGTACTCGAGGCGCGTCGACTCGCTCGCCAACTTTCAATACACCACTGCCGATGGCGACGACTTGTATGTGCGGGACCTCGTTGACCCGCAGGACCTGAACCGTGCGGAAACGCGCGAACGAATTCGTGCAGTCGCGTTGTCCGACCCGCGAATCGCAGGCAGCATTCTGGCGCTGAACGGTGACGTGAGCGTTGTGAACGTCACGATCGAGCTTCCGGAGGATGGTCTGCTGGAGGCCGTCGCCGAAGTCGCTGAGTTCGCTAGGTCGGTCGCCGCCGAGGCAGAAGAACGCTTTCCCGGCATAGACCTGCGCGTCGTCGGCACGGTCATGATCAACCAGACGTTCGTGGAAGCTTCCATCAGCAGCCAGATGATGTTCCTGCCTGCAAGTCTCCTGCTCATGGCCTTGGTCCTTGGCGTCCTCACGCGTGGCTGGCCGGGGGTGGTGGCAACCGGCGCGGTCATCGTCTTTTCGATTCTCTCTTCATTGGGTCTAGGCGTGTGGGTTGGTCTGCCCTTTTCTCCGCCCATCTCGCCGGCGCCGACCATCGTCCTGATGATCGTCGTGGCGAACTGTGTGCACCTGCTCGTGGCTTTGCAGCAGCGATTGCGCGCTGGGGACTCCAGGCACGATGCCATCGTCGAATCGATCCGGCTCAACCTGCATCCGGTGTTTCTGGCAAGCCTCACGACGGCGCTTGGCTTTCTGAGCATGAATTTTTCCGAAGTGCCGCCCTACCGGCACCTCGGCAACTTCGTCGCTTTCGGCATCGTCGCGTCTTTCATTCTCTCCGTGACGTTCCTGCCGGCCCTGCTGTCGCTGCTTCCGATTCGCGCCGCGAAGGATCGAAGGCTCCCGGGACCCACGATGAACCGGCTGGCGGATTTTGTGCTGCGGTACCGAAAGGCCATCATTTGGGGCTGGCTGCTGATCGTGCCCATGTTGATCCTCGCGATTCCGCGCAACGAGCTAAATGATGTCCTGGTGCACTTCTTTGATGAGAGCGTAGAGTTTCGCCAAGACACGGACTTCATGGACGAGCGGCTCAGCGGCAACACCCTACTCGAATACTCGCTGGAAGCCTCGTCCGAGGGCGGTGTCACCGACCCCCTGTTTCTCGCCGAGGTTGCTGACTTCGCCGCCTGGTACCGAGAGCAGGCTCCCGTGCGGCACGTGGCGACCATTACCGACACCTTTCGGCAGCTCAACAAGAGCATGCACGGCGACGATCCTGCCGCCTACCGGATCCCGGAGAGCCAGGAGCTGGCCGCGCAATACCTGCTGCTGTACGAACTCTCGCTCCCGCAGGGCTTGGACCTGAACAACCAGATCGACCGATCTCGGTCAGCGACGCGCGTGACGATATCGGCGGAGACGCTTTATTCCCAAGATGTGCTCGATCTGAACGCCCGTGCGGAGGCTTGGCTAGAGGACAACGCGGAGCACGTGGCTGGCGTCAACAGCACCGGCCCCGCCGCGCTCTTTGCCTATATCGGGCAGCGCAACATACGCGCCATGCTGATCGGGACCGTGGTCGTGCTTCTTGCCATTTCCGCGATTCTCCTCGTTGCATTGCGGTCGCTGCGGCTGGGGTTGATTAGCATCGTTCCCAACGTGATCCCTGCCGTACTGGGATTTGGCGTCTGGGGTTTGACGGTCGGACAGGTGGGCCTCTCGCTATCGGTTGTGGTGGCCATGACCGTGGGCATCGTCGTGGACGATACGGTGCACTTCCTCAGCAAGTACCGCCGTGCGCGGCGTGAATACGGCCAGGGACCCGATGAAGCGGTGCGTTACGCCTTCGACACTGCCGGTCGGGCGCTCATGACGACGACGGTCGTGCTGGTGGCCGGTTTTCTGATATTCGTGTTTTCTCCATTTGTCCCCACGGCCCAGGTCGGTATCCTGACCGCGATGATCATCGGTTTTGCGCTCATCGCTGACCTGTCGCTGCTCCCGGCGCTGTTGACGACGGTGGACCGGAATGTCTCGGAGAACGGCGCGTCACGATCGTAGCCCGCTGTCTTCTTCAGATTGAATACGGGAATGTCAGGCCTTCTGAGCCGGCCCCGCTGCGGGATTGCGTATAATCTTTTAGCGCTTTAACCCAACGGAATGAGATATTCTTTGTCCTTGCGTGATCTTTGTGAGGTGGCTACGCACGGCCGTGTTCAGTAATCCGTTTGACTCGTTTCACAATACCGTTGCCGAAGCCAAAGAAGAGCGTGAACAGCTCGACCGGCTGCTGACCGTCTCCACACCGCGGGAGCGGCTCCTTGTTGCCGCTATCGCCCTGTTCCTGCTGCTCCTCGCGGCATGGCTCTACTTTGGCAGCGTACCCCGCAGCCTTGCGGTGGACGGCGTGATGGTCGGGGCTGGTCAGGAGTCGCCGGAGGGCATCCGGTCGGTCCAGGCGCTTGTGTGGGTGGAAAGCGACATCGCGCCGACCATCAAGCCTGGCATGCCGGCGGCAATAGAACTGGTCCGCAAGAGTGGAGAAGCAGGCATCCTTGACGGAGAGGTTGCGGCAATCACCGCCGTGCCTGCGTTCGAGCAGCTCCCGGCGCTGCAGGTTGTGGCGCCGGTATCCGTGCACCGCATCGAGATCACGCTCGATGAAGGTCTGGATCTTGCCCCCTCGGCGGAAGTCGAATGCCGGATCGTCGTCGAACTCGGCAAGCAGTCTCCCATCGCGCTCTTCGGAACGGAACGGCCATAAGATGCCGCAGCGCGCCTCCAAAGGGGCAAGCGACAGGGCCGGATCGGAGGCGTTGAAACAACGGGTCACCACGCCAATCCTGCTGCAAATGCACGCGTCGGAATGTGGTGCCGCGTGCCTCGGCAGCATTCTGGCCTACTTCGGGCGGCGGGTACCGCTTACGGAATTGCGCGAGAAGTGCGAGGTGAGCCGAGACGGCAGCAGTGCCGCGAGCATCGTGCGCGCCTCGAGGCACTACGGTCTTGAATGCAATGGACTAAGTGTACGAGCCGAGCAACTGACCAAGCTGCCGTTACCACTGATCCTGTTCTGGCAGTTCAGTCATTTCATCATCCTCGAAGGATTCGATGGCCGCTACTATTATCTCAACGACCCGTCCACCGGGCGACGCCGGCTTTCCACCGAAGAGTTCACCAAGGGCTACAGCGGAATCGCGTTGCGCTTCAAGCGTGGCGCCGATTTCCGACCCGGAGGCGAATGGCCTGGCTTGTTCAGGCAATTGGGCGCCTTGCTCGCCGGATCATGGCGAGCACTGATCGGGGTAGCTTCCTGCGCGCTCATGTTGACGGTGCTGGCGCTCGTTGTTCCCGTAGCTCTCGGTGCCTTTGTGGACGATGTCCTGGAAACACGAGGGGCTTGGGGCGGATTGGTGGCGGCCTTGCTGGGCGGCGGTGCCCTGGTCTACGTCCTGTCCCTGCTGAAGCACCGGTTCCTGAGGCGGCTTGCGGTAAGAATTTCGGTGGTCGGCTACAGCCGGGGAGTGTCGCGGCTGCTGCGGTTGCCGGTGGAGTTCTTTGACCACAGACTGGTCGGCGATCTGACGGACCGGGTTTCGTCCATCGACAGAATTGCGAAGAACCTGACGGACCAGTTTCTTGTCCTCATCGTCGACATCGCGATGAGCGCGGTGCTGCTTATCGCGATGTTGGCCTATGACTTCCTGCTGACTCTGATCGTGCTGTTGCTCGCCATTCTGCACGGGATGTTGGCGCATTTCCTCCAAGCGCTCCGGGCTGTTCGAAGTCAGGCGATGAGGCGTGAACAGGGCTTGCTGATCGGCGTCGGCATGCAAATGTTGAGTCATGCGGACAACCTGCGCACGACGGGATCGGACGATCGATTTTTTTCGCGCTGGAGTGGCCAGCAGGCGCGGGAACTGCATACGCGCCAGCTCTACTCGGAGTTGAGTTCGGTCAACGCTGCGCTTCCGGGCTTGATCGCTGCGCTTCGTAGCGCGGCAGTCCTTGGGGTCGGTGCAAGTCTGGTGATCGCAGGTGAAATGACGCTGGGGACGCTGGTCGGGTTCTACATCTTGGCTGAAATGTTCCTGGCGCCGATCGGGCGCTTCCTGGAGTTCGCCGATAAACGCCAGGCACTGGAAACCGACTTGCAGCGACTGGAAGACATCTCGAAGACCGCGGAAGACCCGGTTTTCAGTCGCCGGGTTCCGGATTCGGAGACGATCCCGACGTTCAACGGTCGGCTCCAACTTGCCGGCGGCTTGGAACTACGAAACGTCACTTTCGGTTACAACAAGAGCCGGCCGCCTCTGATCAAGGATTTCAACCTCGTGATCAAGCCGGGGCAGCGGGTCGCCGTGGTGGGGCCCAGCGGCTCCGGCAAGTCGACCTTGGCGCGTCTGGTTTCGGGTATCTGCCGGCCCTGGTCAGGCGAAATCCTGTTTGATGGCCATCTACGCGATGAGATACCCGAGGAAGTGTTGCGGCGGTCCATTTCCATGGTCGATCAGGATGTCGTGCTGTTTTCAGCGTCCCTTCGCGACAACATCACCTTGTGGAATCCAGCTGTTCCGGATGAGGTCATCATTGCCGCGACGCGAGATGCCGCCATCCACGACGAAATCCTGCTCAGGTCACAGGGCTATTCGACCCTTGTCGAGGAAGGCGGGTTGAATTTCAGCGGCGGCCAGCGGCAGCGGCTGGAAATCGCCCGCGCGTTGGTCGGGAATCCAACCGTGCTCATTCTGGACGAGGCGACCAGTGCCCTCGACGCAGCGACCGAGGAAGATGTCGATGATGCCTTGCGGCGTCGCGGCGTTACCTGCCTGATCGTGGCGCACCGGCTGAGCACCGTACGCGATTGCGACGAGATCATCGTGCTCGACAAGGGTGTCGAAGTGCAGCGCGGCACGCACGATGAGTTGATCGCCGACCGGGACGCCACGTACTACAAGCTGGTCAAGTCCGGCTGACGCGCGACGTGAGGCCGGAGCACACATCGATCGCCGAGCTTGCCGCTCGCTCCGGCACGTCCGTGCCTTGCGCCGGCAACCTGCCGGTGCGACTCGACGATCCGGATAGTGTCTGGTTCATCGATCAGGGCGCCGTCAACCTGTTCCTGGTCGAATTCAAGGACGGAGTGGAGCGGGCCGCACCGCAGCATCTGCTTCGCTGCGAAACGGGCAGGCTGCTGCCGGGTGTCGCTCCGGACGAAGAAGACGAACACGAGAAGGACACGACGCTCAGCCTGATTGCCAAGGGATCGCCAGGTACCCTTCTGAAACGCCTGCCGGCGGCCTTGCTGTCGGAGGTTGATCCAGCAGAACTGGCCAATCAGACCGATACTTGGCTCACTGCCGTAACCGACACCCTTTCACGCTTTGCGAGCCACATTCCGCGTCCGACCGCGCTGGCCGAACCTGGTCTGACTCAGACCCTGGCGCCGTGCACGCTATCCGTCCGGCGCGGCGTGGTTTGGGTTTCCCAACCGTCCCGTGGTGCCAGCCTGTACATGGATATGGTCGACCAGGCTGAACTTGCCAATGGCGGGAGCTCCCATGAGGCGGTGATACCGCTGACGCGGACGAGCTGGCTCACCTTGCTCGACGAGGCGACGCTCGCGGGCAACTCGACAGAAACGCTGGCACAGGAGGGGGTGCTGCTGCCGGCCCTTGCCTCATTTCATGCGGTCGCATTCAGCTTGGAACGCCTCAACCGCCGGCTGGCCGTGGTCGATGACGCGAACCTGGAACGAGAGCGGACCACCAGCCGGCGCACGGCCGAAACGGCGGCCCGGCAGCGCCTCTTCAATATCTACGACCGGCCGACCGATCGGGATGCTGATGTCGAAGACACGGCACTGGGGGATGCCCTGAGGATCATCGGCCGCCATCAGGGAATCGATTTCAGGATCCCAGCGCGCTCCGCACTGTCCGATTCTCCGGTCTGCCTCGTCGACGTCCTCGATGCATCAGGCGTACGGGCCCGGCGCGTGCGATTCGAATCCGGGGGCAGCTGGTGGCGTGGCGACAGCACCGCGCTGCTGGCGTTCCGTGCCAGGGACGGTCAGCCCGTTGCGTTGCTCCCCGGAATGTTTGGGCGCTACCGGGAGATCGACCCGGTCAGTAAGCGCAGTGTCCGTGTGACGGCGGATCGGGCCGACGCGCTCAAGAAGGAAGCCTGGATGTTCTACCGGCCGCTCCCGGCCCGGAACGTGAAACCAGGGGACCTGCTGAGAATTGCCCTGCACGGATCGGCTGGGGATCTGGCGCGGCTGGTGATTGCCGGGCTGCCCGGCGGGCTGATCAAACTGCTGCCGGCGCTCGCGCTTGGATTTGTGGCGAATCACATCGTGGCAGGCGGAAGCGCAGGACTGCTCTACGCCGTGGCCGCGACGCTGGCAGGGTTCGGCCTGCTCGGCGCACTGCTGCACCTTCTTCAAAGCACCGCAATGATGCGGCTGGAGGGACGCTCGGCGTCAAGGGTCGAAGCTGCTTTCTGGGACCGCCTCATGCGACTACCGTCGGGCATTCTGCGCCGCCATCCAGCTGGTGATCTGGCCATGTCGGGAATGACGTTCCAAAGTCTTCGCGACGGGTTGCAGGGGGTCGTTGCGGACAGTCTGCTGTCGGTCGTGTTTCTGCTGCCGGTTTTTGGTGTCATCTTCTTCTACGATTCCGCGCTGGGAATCATCACCCTCGTCTTCAGCCTGGTCTCGCTGCTGGTTGCCGTAGCCCTAGGTCTGCGCCAGATTTCACCGCACGGGCGCATGATCAACGCCGCCCGCCGCGTGGCCGGCCGGCTGTTCCAGATCGTGGGCGGTATCGTCAAACTGCGAGTGGAAAGCGCGGAAGGATCGGCCTACGCCATCTGGGCGCGGGACTATCGCGAGCAGAAGCGCGCCGAACTGGAACTGGGCGCGCTCGAATCGCATTCGCGTGCATTTGCAGCCGCGCTCCCCTTCCTCGCCGGCGGAGTGCTGCTGTTCACGGTGGTCATCGTGAGCGACCGGAACGTCCCGGTCGGCGATTTCCTCGTTGTCTACACCGTCTTCATTGCATTCCAGTCGGCAATCGCCCGGCTCGGCGAGTCGTTCGGCACCGTTGCCGCCATGCTGCCGGCATTCAAGCAGATGCGCCCGTTGCTCGCCGCGGTTTCGGAAACTGACGTCGAGGGAGAACCGGTCAACAAATTGGGCGGCGAAATTCTGTTCGACCGCATTTCGTTCCGATACGAGCCTGATGGTCCGTTGATTCTCGACGATGTAACGATTCACGTCCGGCCCGGCGCGTTTGTCGCGATCGCCGGCGAGTCCGGCGCCGGCAAGAGCACCCTGTTCCGGCTCGCGCTTGGAATTGACAGGCCCACCGCGGGCGCGGTGTATTACGACGGACGTGATCTGCGGCACCTGAACCTGAAACAGGTGCGCCGGAAAATCGGTTCCGTGCCGCAGTCGGTCGGACTGCATCCACAGGATCTTTGGGACAACCTGGTCGGTCACCACGAGGAAGTCGCCACCGAGGAAGTATGGACAGCGGTCCGAATCGCCGGAATCGAAGACGAGATCAAGGGCATGCCCATGGGCATGATGACCATGGTCGGCACCAGCGGGGCGGTGTTGTCGGGTGGCGAGAGTCAGCGCGTCACGATCGCACGCTCGGTGATCGGCAGCCCGCGCATCATGCTGTTTGACGAGGCAACCAACTGGCTGGACAACGAAAGTCAGGCCGAGGTGATGCGCAACCTGACCGCTCTGACCTCGACCCGGGTGGTCATCGCCCACCGCCTGTCCACGCTGGAACAGGCGGATCGCATTTACGTGTTGCAGGCCGGAAAAGTTGTCCAGAGCGGCTCGTTCAGGGGACTCATGGAGACCGACGGGGTCTTCAGAGAGCTGGTCAAGCGGCAGATCGCTTGATTCGATCCCGCAGACCGGCCGGGAGGGCTGTATCAGACTCGTGAACGCGCATTCGACACTCCCTTGGATCCGGGACCGTGGGACAAATCAATGAAGAATCCCGTTGACGCGGCAGAATTCCTTGTCTCAAGAGCCGGCGAAGACAGCGACTTTCGCGAACGTCTCCTGGCGAAACCGAAAGCAACCATCGAGCAGGAATTCGGCTTAACGCTGGCCGAAGGCCATGTGATTCGTGTGCACGAAGAAACGGATGCTACGACGCACGTGGTACTGCCGCCGCGTAG